>CAJUKA010000017.1:22741-73586 GCA_910586585.1 uncultured Lachnospiraceae bacterium | reverse complement strand
GGATAATAATTTTTATCATTTTTTAGTGGAAAGAAAAAACAGAATAGGCTATAATGATAAAAAATGTACTCTCAGAATACATAAAAAGAAAAAGGGGGAACTCCAATATGAATCCAATATTTGATAAACTGATGAATTGTTACAATAGTGTGAGAAGCAAAACTGATTTTGTGCCCAAGGTGGCTTTGGTGCTGGGATCTGGACTTGGCGACTATGCGGACAGCATAAAGGTCGTGACAGAGATTGCATACAGCGACATTGAGGGATTTCCAGTATCAACTGTGCCAGGACATACGGGGAAATTTATCTTTGGATATGTGGGTGAAGTCCCTGTCGTATGTATGAAAGGGCGCGTACATTATTATGAAGGATATCCTGTATCAGATGTCGTGCTTCCAACACGTCTGATGAAGCTTTTGGGGGCTGAAATTCTGTTTTTGACGAATGCATCTGGCGGAATGAACAAAAATTTTAAGGCAGGAGATTTAATGCTGATAACCGATCATATTGGTATTTTTGCGCCTAATCCGCTTATGGGGCCAAATATCGATGAACTTGGAACCAGATTTCCGGATATGAGCAATGTTTATGATTTGGATTTGCAGGATATTATTAGAAACACAGCGAAATCAGACAATATTGACATACAGGAGGGTGTGTATGTACAGCTTACAGGCCCAAGTTATGAATCGCCTGCTGAGATAAAAATGCTTTCTGGCTTTGCAGATGCGGTAGGTATGAGTACCGTTGTGGAGGCAGTTGCTGCAAATCATGCGGGTATGAAAATATGTGGTATTTCTTGTGTTTGCAATCTTGCGGCTGGTCTAAATCCTACACCGTTATCACACAAAGAAGTACAGGAAGCCGCTGACGCAGCAGCGCCAAAGTTCAAAAAGCTTGTGACAGATAGTATTCTTTGCATGGTTCAGCAGACGAAATAAGGAGAATTTGTATGGATAATAAAGAACTGATACGTATGGCGCTGGAAGCAAGAGAACAGGCATATGTGCCATATTCAAAATATATGGTTGGGGCAGCGCTCCTTACGAAGGAAAGCAAGGTATATAAAGGCTGTAATATTGAAAATGCCGCTTATACACCTACAAACTGCGCAGAAAGGACAGCCTTTTTTAAGGCAGTTAGCGAAGGAGAACGAAATTTTGAGGCAATTGCGGTGGTCGGCGGCTACAAGGGTGCACCTGTTGATTATGCATATCCATGCGGCGTATGCAGGCAGGTTATGATGGAATTTTGCAATCCCAAAAGCTTTCGTATTATCACAGCAATTTCTGAGGAAGAATATCTGGAAAAGACATTAGAGGAGATTCTTCCACATGGATTTGGACCAGAAAACTTATAAGGAATGACACATTATGGAGATTTTAATATTTCTTGTCTTGATATTTGCGGTATTTTTGTATGTTATGATTCGAGGAGCGATGGAGGAAAAGAATCAGAAAAAGAAATACCGCGAACAGATGAAAGCGTTGTATGGCAGTTTTCAGGACAGAGTTTATAGCGCAGAAGAAATCAACAAGATAGCAAGATATTATTTTCACAGACAGAAAGAAAATGATATTGATGAAATTACATGGAATGATCTCAGCATGGACAATATTTTTGCGCGCGTGAATTTTACGCAGTCTTCATCAGGAGAAGAATATTTGTATGCAATGCTCAGACAACCATTCATGAATGACAATGACGGCACAAAGTCAAAGATGGAAAAGCATATTCAGTATATGATGACGCATGAAGACGCTAGACTTGATACCATTATGCTTCTTAGGGAACTTGGACATACAGGCAAATATTCCCTTTTTGATTATTTAGAATATCTTGATCAGTTGGGTGTGCGCAGCAATATGCCACATTATAGCTGCATACTTCTATTGCTGGTATCCATTGCGATGATTTTCATAAGAACTTCATTGGGGGTGCCAATGGTAATAGCAGCGGCATGTATCAATATTGTTATTTATATAAAAGAAAAGGGGATAGCTGCTCCTTATGTGACAACGTTTTCGTATATTTTGCGTATGATTCACTGTGCTGATGGGATTCTAAAACAAAATTATGATTCTGCAATGGAAGATTATATCGCTGCATTGCGGGAAAAAAGGGGAAGATATCGGGATTTTGAAAAAAATTCAGGCATGGTGCTGAAAATGAATGCTTCGTCAGGAAGTATCAGTGAATTATTATTTGATTATATTAAAATGCTTACGCATATTGATATTATCCAATTCAACAAAATGCTTCACATTGTCCAAAAAAACAGGGCAGAAATCAGCGCGCTTGTTGCAGATCTTGGTTATATTGATGCGGTAATCTCCATAGGATATTTTAGGGCGGCGCTGCCTTATTACTGTACGCCTGCATTAAAGGAAGGATGCGACAGTCTTTTTGTGATGGAAGAAGGATTCCATCCTTGTATAAACAATCCTGTTGCAAATAGCTTTTCGCAGAACAGGGGAATGATTATTACAGGCTCCAATGCGTCCGGAAAATCAACGTTTTTGAAGACAACAGCAATCAATGCGATTCTGGCACAGACAATACACACTTGTGCTGCAAAATCATATTGTGGTAGTTACTTCAGAATTTTTTCATCAATGGCTTTAAGAGATAATCTCGACGGCGGTGAAAGCTATTATATTGTTGAAATCAAAGCGCTCAAACGAATTATGGATGCAGCGTCTGCTTCATCAGATAATCCGCTTTTATGCTTTGTAGATGAGGTTTTAAGAGGTACAAATACAGTAGAACGCATTGCGGCGTCAGCGCAAATACTAACGAAATTGTCCTGTAAGGGAGTGTATTGTTTTGCAGCAACGCATGATATAGAGTTGACACATCTTCTTGAAAAATATTATGACAATTATCATTTCGAGGAGGAGGTAAAGGACGGTGATGTTCTGTTTTCTTACCGGCTTCTTGAGGGAAGGGCACATACCAGGAATGCAATTAAGCTTTTGGAAATTATCGGTTTTTCGGAGGATATTATCGCTAAGGCAGATCATATGGCGGCAGCATTTTTGAGAGATGGCGAGTGGAAGGCATAAAGTCAGAGATATGGATGGAGAAAAAGATGTTTGTGAAGATATTTACAGATGGAGCAGCAAGAGGCAATCCGGAGGGGCCTGGCGGATATGGCTGTGTCCTGCAATATGTAGACAGCAAAGGACAGCTTCATGAAAGGGAATTTTCGGCAGGGTACAAAAAAACCACCAATAATCGGATGGAGCTGATGGCAGTGATTGTTGGCCTTGAAGCGCTGACAAAGCCTTGTGATGTGGAGGTGATATCAGATTCTAAATATGTCACAGATGCATTTAACCAACATTGGATAGAGGGATGGCTAAAAAGAAATTGGCGCAACAGCGCAAAACAGGAGGTCAAAAACATTGATTTGTGGCAGCGGCTTTTGCGTGCGAAAGAACCGCATAATATAAAGTTTACATGGGTGAAAGGCCATGCCGGGCATCCGGAAAATGAACGGTGCGATTTGCTGGCAACGACAGCGGCGGACAGTTCTGATAAAAGCAGTCTGTTGGACGATGAAATCGGGGAAATCATAGTATAATTTGTGATATTGTAACATAGGGAAAGGCACGGTCATTAACATGAGGAAAGCGTTGTCCGTTTATTTGCGGCCATATTATGGGCGGATGCTGATTGGGTTTATCATTAAATTTTTTGGTACGATTATGGATTTGTGCCTGCCTTGGATTTTGGCATATATGATTGATTCGATTATTCCACAGCGGGAGAGAGGGCGTATTTATCTTTGGGGGATTGTGATGTTGATATGTTCGATATTGGCACTTACATTGAATGTGTTCGCAAATCGTATGGCTTCCAAAGTGGCAAGAGATACTACAGAAACAATACGCCATGATTTATTTGAGCGTATTTTGTGGCTTTCCAATGCAAAGACAGATGCGTTTACTAAACCATCTTTGATATCGAGGCTTACCACAGACACTTATAATGTGCATCAGATGCTTGGCAGAGTGCAGCGATTAGGTGTTCGGGCGCCAATTCTTGTGGCAGGCGGTATTCTTGTAACGCTGACATTGGACCCTGTTCTGACACTTGTATTGATATCTGTGATGCCGCTGACAATGTTTGTCACCTATTATTTTTCAAAGAAAAGTATTCCGATGTATACTGATTTGCAAGAATCTATTGACAAATTTGTGCGTATGCTTCGGGAAGATATTGCGGGAATCCGCGTGATAAAAGCGCTTTCAAAGACAGGAAATGAAGAAGAAAAATATGATGCCTTGAACAAAGAAGTGGTTACACTGGAAAAAAAGGCGGATATTACAATGGCGGCGGTGAATCCGGCTACCAACCTGTTTTTGAATTTAGGGCTTGTTTTTGTTGTACTTGTCGGCGCATACAGGGTCAACGCAGGAGTCTCTGAAGTTGGAAAAATTCTTGCATTTCTTACATATTTTACAATTATTTTGAATGCCATGATTAATATTTCCAAAATGTTTGTGATTGTCTCAAAGGCAATTGCATCAGCCGACCGCATTATGGAAGTGATTGATGTGCCGGAAGAAGTACTGCCTCAAATCTGCGAAAAAATATCTGAGGATAACGCCTATATTCGTTTTGATCACGTGACATTTTCTTATCATTCCAATACAATTGTAACGGAACAAAAAGTAGATTCGGATTTGTCGGATATCAGTTTTTCACTGCAAAAAGGAGAAACACTTGGAATCATCGGGGCAACAGGAGCAGGAAAAAGCACTGTGGCGGCGCTGCTGATGCGTTTTTATGAGGTGGATTCAGGAGCAATTTGCATAGAAGGGGAAGATATTCGTGCAATACCAACGCGCCGTTTGCGGGAAAAGTTTGGTGCGGTATTTCAGAATGATACTATTTTTGAGGATTCCATTGCAGAAAATGTCCGTCTCGGACGTACACTGTCAGAAGAAGATATCAAACAGGCAATTGCCCATGCCAAAGCAAAGGAATTTGTGGAAGAGCCAGGGCGGGGATATGACAGCCGTATGAATGTGCGCGGAGCGAACTTAAGCGGCGGACAAAAGCAGCGTATTTTGATAGCAAGGGCTTTGGCGGCGCATCCGGATATTCTGATTCTGGATGATTCTTCCAGTGCTCTGGATTATCGGACAGATGCATCTTTGCGGCATGAATTGTCAGAGTATTTTGCAGATACAACGAAGCTGATTATTGCACAGAGAGTTAGTTCCATCATGCACGCAGACCATATTCTTGTGCTTGAAGATGGAAAGATGACTGGTTATGGAACGCATGAAGAACTTTTAGAAAACTGTGAGATATACCGCGAAATCAGAGATTCTCAAATATAAAATTGAGAAGAACTTTTGGTTTTGAAAAGAGTGGTAGTGTCAATGATTGAAATAGAAAAGACCGTTTTTAATCGCTGAGACAAATAGGGGAGTTATCATGGCAGAAGATCAAAAGAAGTATGAGAAGCCAAAAAATCGTAAAGGGGTTATCCTGCGTCTTGGACGTTATATGATGCAGTACAAATTTTTCTTATTGTCTGCCCTGATACTGACAATAGGGAGTAATCTGCTTGCACTGATGGGGCCTATGCTCTCCGGTTATGCGATTGATGCGATTGAGCCGGGACCTGGCAAGGTGGTATTTTCACGTGTATTTTATTATGCGGGACTTATGGTGCTGTTTTATCTGTTCTCATCAATTTTATCTTATATTCTGTCTATTTTGATGATACATATTAGCCGCAAAGTAGTATATCAAATGCGAAATGATGTGTTTGTGCATTTGATGGAGCTTCCGGTGGGATATTTTGACACACATCAAACAGGAGATATCATCAGTCGTATTTCTTATGATATTGATACCGTCAACACTTCTCTTGCAAACGATTTGGTACAGATTCTCACAACATTTATCACAGTGATTGGGGCATTTGCTATGATGATTGCAATTTCGCCAAAGTTGGTGCTGATTTTTGCATTTACAGTGCCGCTTTCCATACTGCTGACTAAATTGATAACAGGAAAGACACGTCCGCTGTTTCGGCTTCGTTCCCGCAAGCTTGGTGAATTAAATGGTTTTGTGGAGGAAATGATAACAGGGCAGAAGACATTAAAAGCATATCATCAGGAAGAGAATACCATCCAAAAGTTTGATGAACGAAATGCAGAAGCAGTGGAAGCCTATTATAGGGCGGAATATTATGGCAGTGTCGTAGGGCCGGCGGTGAACTTTATCAATAATCTTTCGCTTGCTTTGATTAGCATTTTTGGTGCACTTTTGTTTCTTGCAGGACAAATGAGTATTGGCAGTATTTCTTCCTTTATCTTGTACTCAAGAAAATTTTCTGGTCCAATCAATGAGGCGGCAAATATTATGAGTGAACTGCAATCTGCTTTGGCAGCAGCAGAACGCGTATTTTATATGATTGATGAGCCAGCAGAAGTATCTGATAGAAAAGAAGCAGTTGCGCTATCTGATGTAAAAGGTGATGTTCTCTTAGAAAATGTGAACTTTGGGTATACAAAAGAACAGATGATTATTAAGGGATTGAATCTACATGCGGTGCCTGGAAAACTTGTTGCAATTGTAGGCCCAACGGGTGCTGGAAAAACAACTTTGATAAATCTGTTGATGCGTTTTTATGATGTGCAGAGCGGGCATATTGAAGTAGATAATCAGGAAATCTGTCATGTCACGCGTTCTAGCCTGCGAAAAGCCTATGCAATGGTTTTGCAGGATACTTGGCTTTTTCAGGGAACAGTTTTTGAAAATATTGCATATGGGAAACAGGGAGCAACACTTGAAGAAGTGACCAACGCAGCAAAAGCAGCGAAAATACATTCCTATATTAAGCGTCTGCCTCAGGGATATGGCACCATTCTTACAGACGAGGGAACAAATATCTCAAAAGGACAGAAACAGCTTCTGACAATTGCTAGGGCGATGCTCTTGAATGCGCCTATGCTGATTCTTGATGAGGCAACTTCGAATGTAGACACAAGGACGGAACAGCAAATTCAGCAGGCAATGCGAAAACTGATGGAGAATAAAACCTGCTTTGTTATCGCGCACAGGCTGTCAACCATTCAAAATGCGGATGTGATCTTGGTAGTGAATCATGGTGAAATTGTAGAACAGGGAACACACAAGGAGCTGATGGATCAAAAAGGATTTTATTACCAGCTTTATCGGGCGCAGTTTGAGTAACAGTTCAGCCATGCAAAAATGAATTGTCAGATTGTACAAACCGACAACTTATGAATGGGCATGGCAGAACAGTAAATGCTAAGTCTGTGTGAACAGTAACAACTGTTATCAATTTGAATAGAAAAAGTAACAGTTCAGCTTGACGATGCAATAGCCCAAGTGGTATGATATGGATAGCAAAATAGTTAATTTTAATAAATTGCTGGAATGATTTTTGCAGATTTTTTCCGGCAGAATGAGAGGTAGTATTGATGGCAAATTTAATAGAATTTTTTAGAATGGTGTTTTCGTATCTTTTGACATTTGCGGTGATTGCTGTTGTATCAGGAATTGGCGGATATGTAGGTGTCAAAGTGTGGAAGCCAAAGGAAAAATCAGAACAAGTAAAATAAACAAATAGTAAAATAACAAAAAGGTGTAAAGTCTTTTTATTAGGCTTTGCACCTTTTATGCACAACAGTAACAACATTTTCCTATTTGATTGACAATAGAACGGGAATGCTCTATACTATTATACAGACACAATATATAGTGTTTGTATAGTGCATTGTATACAACATGCAATTGTTTTGCCATGTTTTTGCAAATTATCAAAAGATACAGTTTGGTGACTTACAAAGGGGCATGAAAGAACAGGTACCTTTATAAACGACAGTGAAACAGTAGAGGGAGTTAGATTGAAATGAGCTCAGAAAAAGATTATAGCAAGCTTTATCAGCCCAAAAGAACCGTCTATGTTGTGAAAAAAGACAGCAGCAAAGAAGCGTTCAATGTGCAGAAGGTGATTATTGCTGTAGGAAAATCGGCATATCGCGCACTGACAAAATTTACAGATGAAGATAAGTGCCAGATTTGCAGTCATGTTATCCAAAAAGTTGATGAGATGGATACAGACCAGATTCCGATTCCTGTGATGCATAATATCGTCGAGAGTGCATTAGAAGAGGTAAAGCCTGTTGTGGCAAAAAGTTATCGGGATTACCGAAACTATAAGCAGGATTTTGTGCGTATGATGGATGATGTGTACAAAAAGAGTCAGTCCATCATGTATGTTGGTGACAAGGAAAACGCCAACACCGATTCAGCGCTTGTCTCAACCAAGAGAAGCCTGATATTTAATCAGTTCAATAAGGAGCTGTACCAGAAATTTTTCCTGACAACAGAAGAGATACAGGCGTGCAGAGATGGATATATTTATATTCATGATATGTCAGCGCGGCGCGACACGATGAATTGCTGTCTTTTTGACGTGCAGAGCGTGTTGTCAGGCGGTTTTGAGATGGGAAATATCTGGTATAATGAACCAAAATCGCTAGATGTAGCATTTGATGTGATTGGTGATATTGTGCTGAGTGCTGCCAGTCAGCAGTATGGTGGATTTACAGTTCCGGAGGTGGACAAGATCCTTGCTCCTTATGCAGAGAAAACCTATCAGTCAGCCATCGAAAAATATACTGGACTTGGTATTGATCAGGCAAAGGCAGAAGAAGTGGCTTTGGCGGATGTACGCAGGGAGTTTGAACAAGGCTTTCAGGGATGGGAATATAAATTTAATACCGTAGCAAGCAGCCGCGGGGATTATCCGTTTATTACCGTGACAGCGGGCATTGGAAAAGAACGTTTTGCCAAGATGGCAACAATACAGATGCTGAATGTCAGACGAAAAGGGCAGGGCAAAGAGGAATGCAAGAAGCCTGTATTATTCCCCAAAATCGTTTTTTTGTATGATGAAAATTTGCATGGTCCTGGCAAACCATTAGAAGATGTGTTTGAGGCAGGTGTTAAATGCTCTGCTAAAACAATGTACCCTGATTGGCTGAGTCTGACAGGAAAAGGATATATTGCCAGTATGTACAAGCAGTATGGCAAGGTGATTTCTCCCATGGGATGTCGTGCGTTTCTGTCGCCATGGTATGAACGGGGGGGAATGCATCCCGCAGACGATAAAGATGCGCCGATATTTGTAGGACGGTTTAATGTGGGTGCAGTTTCGCTTCATCTTCCGATGATTCTTGCAAAAGCAAGACAGGAGAGCAAAGACTTTTATGAAGTGCTGGACTATTATTTGAATTTGATTCGGCAGCTTCATATCAGAACTTATGCGTACCTTGGAAATATGCGTGCCTCGACAAACCCTCTGGCTTATTGCGAAGGAGGCTTTTTAGGCGGACATTTAAAGCTTTCCGACAAGATAAAGCCATTATTAAAAGCGGCGACAGCTTCTTTTGGAATTACAGCGTTTAACGAGCTTCAGATGCTTTACAACGGAAAATCGCTTGTTGAAGATGGTACTTTTGCATTGGAAGTTCTTGAGTATATCAATAAAGAAGTATCACGTTTCAAGGAAGAAGACGGAAATCTTTATGCCATTTATGGGACACCGGCAGAGAATCTTTGCGGACTGCAGGTAAAGCAGTTCCGCAGCAAATATGGTATTGTAGAAGGGGTTTCTGACAGAGAATATGTGAGCAATAGTTTTCATTGTCATGTGACAGAGGATATCACGCCAATTGAGAAACAGGATCTTGAGTATCGGTTCTGGGAGCTTTCAAATGGCGGCAAAATACAATATGTGAAATATCCGATTGATTATAATATTTCAGCAATCAAAACACTTGTAAGGCGTGCGATGGATATGGGATTCTATGAAGGTGTCAATTTGTCACTGGCATACTGTGATGATTGCGGTCATCAGGAACTGGAAATGGATGTGTGCCCGAAATGCGGAAGCAAAAATCTGACAAAGATAGATCGCATGAATGGGTATTTGTCATATTCGCGTGTTCATGGCGATACCCGATTGAATGATGCCAAGATGGCGGAGATTGCGGAACGCAAAAGTATGTAGGAACTGTAAATTCTTGGAGGTTGGAAAAATGAGATATCACAATATCACCAAAGATGATATGTTGAATGGAGATGGGCTTCGTGTTGTTTTGTGGCTGTCTGGGTGTGAGCACTGCTGCAAAGGCTGCCAGAATCCTATGACTTGGGACCCTGACGGTGGACTGCTGTTTGACGAGTCAGCAAAGAGGGAAATATTTGAACAGCTTGAAAAGCCTTATATCGAAGGGATTACGTTTTCAGGAGGCGATCCGCTCCATTGTGCAAACCGTGACGGCGTAAAAGCGCTTGCTGCTGCGATCAAAGAAAAATATCCTGGCAAAACAATCTGGCTCTACACCGGTGATGTATGGGAAAATATTATGAAATATCCGCTGTTAAAATATATAGATGTACTTGTAGATGGAGAGTTTCAGCAGGATAAAAAAGATGTGACCCTGATGTGGAAGGGAAGCAGCAATCAGCGTGTGATTAATGTACAGGCAACGCTTGCACAGGAAAATAAGAAGGTGCCAGTGCTGCATTGTGGTGATTATGATGATATTCCAATGGGCAGAGAAACAACAAGCGCACAGCAAAAAAATATTATTCCATTTAGTGCAGATGGAAGCTGCGCAATCAAACGAAATGCATGTGAAGCATAATCATGAATGATAAAAAAATATAATATAAATACTGTCAAATGACAGGGAGGATTGTTGTGAACATCAAGATAAAATACTTTACAGATAAAGTACAGAAGCTAGAAAAGATAGCAAAAGGAAACTGGATTGATTTGAGAGCATCAGAAGATGTTGTGATGAAAAAGGGAGAATTCAAACTGATTCCCTTGGGCATAGCAATGGAGATACCGAGAGGGTATGAGGCGCATGTGGTGCCGAGAAGTTCAACCTTCAAAAATTTTGGACTGATTCAAGTGAATCATCAGGGTGTCATTGATGGACCTGATCGGGAAACAGGAGAGGGCGGCTATTGTGGAAATGAGGATCAATGGTTTGTTCCGATGTATGCGATGCGCGATACGCAGATTCATCTAAATGACAGAATTTGTCAGTTCAGAATTATGGAACAGCAGCCAGATATTGTATTTGAAGAGGTTTCAGAGCTGACAGGTGCGAACCGCGGCGGTTTTGGCTCAACAGGAAAAAATTGAATGTGTTACGGCGCTTAATTAGATTTTAGACAAAATGGTTCGGAGAAATTTATTTTCTCCGAACCATTAATCATAATATAGGAAATTGCGACAGCCCCTTTATTCCCTAGAATCAGGAAGCCGATGTCGGAAGATTGCATGGCTGAGTTTTTGGTAGCTAAATGGAATAAGCGGATACAGGTAGCTTTGTCCAGATACCATTTTGTTGGTGACAATGGCAAGGAAAAATAGTGCAACACCTGCAATATATCCCCAAAACTGGAAGAGTGCTGTCAAGACTAGATTAATCAATCTGAAAAACTTAATAGCATATCCAAGTTCATAGCTGGGATGAGTATAATTTGCAATGGCTACAAAAGCCATATACAGCATTACTTCTGCATTGAACCATCCACTCTTTACAGAGAATTCGCCAAGAATCAAAGCTGCCATAACACTTAGAGGGGTTGAGAGCATATTTGGCGTATTGACAGCCGCAAGCCGAAGACCATCGATAGCCAGTTCCAGAATAAGAAACTGCCATATTAGAGGAACATTGATGTCCTCTTTAACCACAATAAAATCAAATGCCGGCGGTATCCAGTCAGGATTTTGCATCAAAAGCAAAAAAGTAGGTGTGATAAAATAAGTTAATATGAGAATCAGAAAGCGTGATAGTCTGAGATACGACCCTGTAATCGGCGGAAAATAAAAATCATCTGCTTCCTGTATCATATCTAAAATGCTGGTTGGCAAAATCATTGCAGAGGGAGAGTTGTCCACCAGAATGATAATATTTCCTTCTAAAATCTGTGCTGCTGCAACATCAGGACGTTCCGTATATTTGAATTTTGGAAATGGATTGTACCATTTTGAGGTAAACAGACATTCGGCAAGGCTTTCTTGATTGAGCGTAAGCGCGTCAACTTTGATATCCTTGATACGGTCACGTATTTTTTTGAGAAATTCTTTGTCAACTCTGCTGTCCATATAACACAATGAAATATCTGTTTTAGATGCTTTGCCAGCACTGAGCATTTCCATACGCAGATCCGTGCTTCTAATGCGTCGTCGTATCAAAGCGGTGTTAAACACAACTGTTTCTACAAACCCATCTTTTGAACCACGCAGAACCTTATCCTTATCAGGTTCAGTTACCCCTCGTGCTGGATAAGTGCGGGAATCGATCAGAATACATTCGTCGAAGCCTTCTATAATAACAGCAAATACACCACAGAGAATATTTTTTGCAATTTCATTAAAATCTTTTGTCAGATCGACTTCAACATAGGGCATGAGTTTGTTGAATTCTTTTGCAGTCTGTGGCATATTTTCAGCTTTTAATCCCATTAGAAACTGCAGAAGTTTTTGCATAAGAGCATCTTTGCAAAAACCGTCCACAAAGTAAAATACGGAATTTTTTTCACCAATCAAAATATCTCTGCTCACAATATCAAAAGAGTTTTCAATATGAAGCAGATCGTTCATGTATTTCTTATTTTCTTCAAAACTTTGATACATAGATACCATGCCTTTCTGAATCGTTGATTATTTCTGAATATATAGGTTCAGTATGCGCCAAAGATATAATTTTATCCGTACTTTATACATGTTTTTTTGTCTTTTGTTCAATGAAGATTTACTTTTTTTTCAGTATTGGATATACTGAATAAAGTACATAGAACAAAATATACAAATTGGGGTAAGCAGTATGTATCAGATTGCAGTGTGTGATGATGAACCAGATATTTGTGATATGGTGTCCAAGGCAATCCGTGCATGGGATCAAAATGTTAAAGTAGAATGCTTTCCGTCTGGAGAAGCGCTAATTGCTTCGTATGGTTCTTTTGATGCAATATTTCTGGATATTGATATGAAAGGAATGAATGGGATTGAGACAGGAAAACGAATCAGGGAAGTGGACTGTGAGACAAAAATAATTTATTTGACATCATATCGGGATTATGTGGCTGGCGCTTTTGAAGTTCATGCATTTCAGTATTTATTAAAGCCTGTCTCACCAATGCAGCTTCGACAGATTTTAGACGAGTTGTTTCGCTATGTGAAAAAGGCAGATAAAATGAAAATATTGGATTTTCATACAAGTGAAGGTTTGGTTTGTCTGGATACCGCAGAAATCTATTATTTTGAGTTTATAAACAGAAAAATCAAAATGGTAACGCATCAAGGCATTTATTGGATGACAGGAAAAATTAGTACGATTTATGCACAGACAAAAGTATTTGGCTTCTCGATGCCGCACAAAAGTTTTGTTGTGAATTTTCTTCATGTGAAAAACGTGAATGGTTTGGATATTTACCTTGATAATGGGGACAAGATTCCTTTATCACAGAAAAAGCAAAAAGAATGGAAACAGGAGCTTGCAATTTATTTATCAGAGCGCTTAGAACATCAAAGAAGGGAGGGTACTCGGTAATGTCACTGATTTCTGATTATTTTTTCTTAATGGTAGATCTTGTTTCCCTGATAGTGTGTTCTGTGTATCTTGTATCAGCGTGTCAATGTACTGTAACTGCATATCCCCGATTTATGGGCAGATTTCTAAGAGAATGCCAAACTAGGAAGAATGTTCGTCGCATCATCAGAGGTATTGCCTGGCTGATTTATACATTGCTGGCGGTATTGCTGCCAAGGATTTTGCGCGATGATCTGATTACTATGGTGGGGCTTTCTGTATACTATATACTTGTAGGATATTTGCTTTATCATCAGAGCAAAATTGGGATGATATACCAGCTTGGATTTATGCTTTCGATGTATGCAACACAGGTTATTTCTATCTTTGCTGCGATGCAGGTTGCAAAACATTTTTTACTGGAACTCAAAATATATGCCTATATGGTTATTCTTTTCAAAGCAAGTTCGCTAATTATGGTAACAATTCTTTTCAGGCAAATGCTCAAAAAAAGATATGTGACAATGCAGCCCTCTTTTGCTGTCAAAGGAATGTTTTTTGTACCGCTTATCAGCATGGTGCTCATCTTTGTGTTTACAATCAGCTCAGATGTGTTTTTGCTAAGATATGGGTATGGCTGGCTGTTGTTGTACTGTATTCTTATTTTAGTCATCAATATATACTGCCTTTATTTTTGGTATGATGTATCCAAAACTCAGGAATTAAAACATAAGATTGAATTGATGAAGCAGCAGAATGAGCTGACGCATCAATTTTATGCGGATTTGGAGTCCAATTATATGCAGTCGCGCAAAGTGATTCACGATATCCGCAATCATCTTCAGGCATTGGAGCAATCGCAGAAACTGACAGATTCCCATAATTATATGGAGGATCTTCATCAGATGCTAAATGCATTGGGAATGGTTTATTATACGGATAACCGAATGCTCAATATTATTTTAAATAACAAATTAAAATTATTGCAGCCAGAGCAGTTTTCCTGTCATTTGCTGGGAGTACGATTGGGTTTTTTGTCAGAGATAGATACGACAACAATATTTGCGAATCTTTTGGACAATGTATTGGAGGCAAAGAAGGGAAATGATGATTTCTGGCTTCAAATACAAGGGGATCAAATTCAGGATTTCTGTGTTATTAAATTATCAAATACAACAAAAGAGACATACGTACCAGGACAGTCTACAAAATCAGGGCATGAGGGAATTGGTTTGGAAAATGTACATAATGCTGTTGAAAAATATAATGGCGAGATGCAGATTGACCAAAAAGGGCAGATATTTTCGATCACATTAATATTTCCAGAATGTAGCTTGTAGAGTCCGCTGTGCTATCGCGCAGCGAATAAGTAAAGGCGCAAAGGCGCACAAGAGGAACTTTTATGAGAGTCGTTTCGAATGAAAGTTTCTCGTAGTACAGAAGCGTCGAAGCGACATTACCCTTTAGAGCTATCGCGCAGCGAATAAGTAAAGGCGCAAAGGCGCACAAGAGGAACTTTTATGAGAGTCGTTTCGAATAAAAGTTTCTCGTAGTACAGATGCGTCGAAGCGACATTACTCTTTAGAGCCATCGCGCAGCGATTAAGTAAAGGCGCGAAGACGCACAAGAGGAACTTTTATGAGAGCTGTTTCGAATGAAAGTTTCTCGTAGTACAGAAGCGTCGAAGCGACATTACCCTTTAGAGCTATCGCGCAGCGATTAAAAATAGGAGGATTTATATGAAAAAGATATTACAAAAAAAGAATTGGATTCGCGTGGTTTGTGGTTTGTGTTTTCTGATAATAGCACTTACTGGATGCGGATCACAACCTTTATCAGATCAGTTTGATGAGGATACTGTCAAAGAAAGCGCAGAACAGGCAGTGGCATATTTTAATGAGCGTGATTATCAGGCAATTATTGATATGGGAGATGATGTATTGAAGGAAAATATAACTGTAGAGAATTTTGCAGCACAGTGCGATCCCTATCTTGACAAATGCGGAGAATATCAGGAGATTGAAAAGACGATTGTTTTTGGGAGTACAGACAAGAGCACAGAAACAGAATATGCAGGAATTGTCATGATTGGAAAATATGAAGAGGGAACAATTCAGTTTACAATTGGATTTGATGAAGACATGAAAATTGTTCAATTTTTAATCAAATAATGGAGGGGTATAATGGATAATACAAAGGAACGGAAACAATTGATAATATATATTGCGATAGCATATGGGGTGACATATCTGATGGGGCTTCTCATGTGGTATGGAAATAGCAGACAGTTAGATTTAACGACCTTTCCGACTGCTCAGATGTTTTATCCTGCCGCAGGTGTGATGGCTGCTTTTCTGTGCACCAAAAAAGATGATGCAATGGTTCCAAGGCTGTTCTATTGGTTTTTTGTCCTAGCAACAGTCGTGATGGCTGCTTTCGCAGTTCTTTCTATATGCAAGCCAAACGAAATAATAATTGTTATGGGAACTGGCATGTCCTTGTGGGCAGTAGGGCAGCAGTATCTTATGATAGCTGTATGTGTAGTTGGATGGGTTCTTCTGCTCATAACCAAAAAAGAAAAACGCAGAGCATATGGCTTGTGCTGGAATTCGGGAATTTCCTCCTGGTGGTATATTTTCCTTTTTATGTTGTTGTATTTTGGCCGTGTTGCGGTTTCTGTTGCAATTAGCGGAGAATTTGCTGCTTTTAGCAGTATTTTGAAAAGCGCTACTTTTTGGATTCAGTTAGCGGTATTGCCAGTTAATTTCTTTCTTTTATTTGCTGCATTTTTCGGAGAAGAATATGGGTGGCGCTATTATTTGCAGCCTTTTTTGCAGAAAAGATTTGGACTTCGCGGCGGTGTGCTGCTGTTAGGGCTTGTGTGGGGAATTTGGCATCTTCCAGTGGACCTGTTTTATTATACGCAGGATAGCCAATTTATGATGGTGCTTACACAGCATGTTACTTGTGTGACACTTGGTATCTTTTTTGCGTATGCCTACATGAAGACAAATAATATATGGGTTCCAGTGATTCTGCATTATCTGAATAATAATTTGGTTCCGATTATTTCAGGCAATTATTCAGCTAGTGTACTAGAAAACCAGACAGTAACTTGGAAAGATCTATTGGTTTCGCTAGTGATAAACGGTCTGGTTTTTGGAGGATTTTTGCTGACGAAACCATTTCGCACAAAAACACAATCGTAACAGTTCAGCTATGCCTATAAGATTGGACATACAATAAAAGTAACCATCTTTTAAAACCTGACATATTATGATAGTAACTATTGAAAAAGAACAAGGAGCGTCATAATTATGCAGGAATGGAAACCACAAATGCCATATATGGAACAGTTTCCTGTTGCGATGGCATATGTCCCTTGGCAGAGAAACTGCAATATGTATGAAAATCTTGATGAAGCCTTTAAAACAGGTACAATCTTCCCAGAACTTAATAAACCGTTTTTAGGAAGGAGAGTGAAGGGATGAATACAGGATTTAATACATGTACTGATACATGTTCAGAGAGAAAAAAGCTTTTAATTGAAATCAGCAAGGTTGATTTTGTATTGAAAGAGCTGAATTTATACCTCGATACTCATCCATTTGACCAGCAGGCCATGGAACATTTTAATCATTACAATATGATGAAAAACAGGCTTGTAAAGGATTATACGGAAAAATATGGACCGCTTGTTTTAAACTGTGTTGAGGCAGATGGAAGAGAATGGAAATGGGCCACACAGGATTGGCCATGGGAAGGAGGCTATAACTAATGTGGAATTATGAAAAAAGACTGCAGTTTCCAGTAAAAATTACCCAGACAAATCCTAAGATTGCACAGGTTATTATCAGTCAGTATGGAGGACCGGACGGAGAACTCGCGGCCTCCATGCGCTACCTTGCCCAGCGTTATACGATGCCGTATAACACAGTGGCAGGTGTACTGACGGATATCGGTACAGAAGAATTGGCGCCCTGATGATGGATATCATCAGAGGCGCAGTTGAATTTCGAGAAAAATAGGAGGATTGGACCATGTACCAGGGTCTGGGTTGTTTGTGATTCTTACAGGTTTTTCACGTTTGTATGTAATCTTATCAATGCAGCATTTGAGCAGGATATTTTTTGTTTCTGCATTAATAGAATCATTTTTTATCATGTCTAATGCGTCTGAAAAATGCTGAATTGGTTCTTCGGTGCTGGAAGAAGAGGGGAGAGATGCATAAGCTTCACAAAGAGCAGTGCTGACGATAGTTAACTCTTGTTGCACTTTACTATTTAAAATTTCAAAAACTTCTTTTGGCATGGATTCTTCACTGTATTTTTCCCATAGATTTAGTTCTTTTTGTTTTAATTCTTTTTGTTTGGATTCTAATTGTGTTATTATTTTTTGATGCAGACGATCCGCAGGACTATCGTTTTTAAATATTACTTCAAAGTCAGCAATGCTGAGTTTCAGAATTTCATAGACTTTGTTGATAATTTCATGATATTGACAAGAACCAGTCTGACAATGTCTTTGCCCATCACAGACAAGGCGTGGCGCAGCGCGGTCCGATCCATCTGGACGCTTATACGATTTTAGGGACATAGCCCGGCCACAGGTACAATACATCAGTCCAGCTAAAGGATTGCGTATTTTGGCAGTCGGATTTGCTCTGTGATTTCGTCCTTTTTTTGCCTGGGCGGCATAAAACAGCTCCTCCGATATGATTGCTTCATGTCTGCCTTCGTATATCAAAAAATCGCCTTCTTTTGATTTAGGACGTGTTTTAACGACTTCCTGGTTGTCAATCACAGTGACTACTTTTCGCCAATTCCATTTTACTTTTCCGATATAATGTATATTTGACAGCAAATCAGCAAGGGTTTCTGGGGACCAATGTGCGCCCTTGGGCGGCTGAACATGAAGCGCTTCTAAGTGATTGCAGATTTTTTGTCTGCCCATGTTTTGATGAACATACCATTCAAAGATCATACGCACGATATTGGCCTGTTCTTGATTCATTTTGAGAGTGGGACATTTTCGTTTTCCATCCATGATAATCGTGCGTTCATAGCCATAGGGCGGCACAGATCCAAGATAATTTCCCTGACTCACAGACAAAAGCCGGCCGCGGTTTAGAATCTTTTTTTGATATTCAAGAAATTCATTGCCGCGTTTGAGTTCACGTTCAAAGATATCGCGATCATATTCATCATGAAGGTTGTAAGTTTTGATTGGAGTGATGATCATTGTATTGGTATAGCGAAAAAGTTTGATGATGCGTCCTGCGTCTTCAAGATCCCCTCGGCTTAATCGCTGAACTTCGACAACAAGGACTGCTTTTATCTGCGGTGATTCAATAACCTTTAAAAGCTTGATTAGTTCAGGGCGGTCAGCAATTGTTTCGCCGGATACGATTTCTCTATAAATATGGTTTTCGGATATCGTTTGATGCATATTTTGCATAGCCCATTCCATTAAGATTGTCTCATGTTTGGATAATACTTCCTCAACAGAAAGCGTGGGATCATCAGACCGTGATTTGCGCAGGTAAATTAGAACCTCGTCTGGATGAAAAATTTCGATAGGGTACATAAAAATCTCCAGTGTGTTCTCTTGAAACTATCGTATGAAATAGAACATGGGCATTATTACATTGCCTTGCTACCGCATACAGAGCGTATGAAAGACATAAAATACTTTAAAAATTGAATGGAATCGAAAGCTGGAAAGGATACAGATTATATGGAGCAAGGTAAAATAAAGGAATTAAAAACATTTTCGTTTGGCAATGTGACAATCAATGTTCTGAAACCAGACATTTCAGAGAAAGAGTATCAAATTCGCCACAAAGAATTGGAAAGAGCCGCAGAAAATATGTTGAAATCTTCGAAAAAGTGAGTTCCGGCAAGGATGTTCTTGACATTTGAAATGTTTCATAGTATAGTGTTCCTGTTGAGTACTACTATATAAAAAGGCGGTGTAGCAGTTGGATAATGCAGTATTAAGCGCTTTAATGGAAAAACTAATGCAGTTTGGGCTGACCCGGCAAGAGGCAAATATATATTTGTGCCTGCTGCGGAACAAAAATCTGTCAGGTTATGAGGTGTCGAAGCTTACAGGAATTTCACGTTCGAATGTATATAGTGCACTTGCTTGTCTTGTTGAGGAGGGAGCAGCATATTTATTGGAAGGTGAGACAAATAAATATACAGCAGTTTCAGTAGAAGAGTTCTGCCAGAACAAAATACGGCGGCTCAATATCCTTAAACAAGAATTAATGTCACAAATACCGCAGATTGGAGAGGATTCTGATGGTTATATTACAATCAGCAGTCCTAGACATATTATGGATAAAATATACAATATGCTTGAACATGTTGAATACAGAATCTATTTATCAATTCCACAGGAGTATTTGGAATCGCTCAGAGCACATCTTGAGAAATTGATTGCACAAGAAAAAAAAGTAGTTCTTCTTCTGAATGAACTGCCAGATTCAGAAATTAAAGGAAGTATTACGTACTTGAAACAAAAGAAAGACAGGCAGCTTCGATTGATTGTAGATTCAAGCTATGTGCTTACCGGCGAGATGACAGGAAACAGTACAGATAGCTGCCTGTATTGTGGACAAAAAAATTTTGTGGATGTTTTTAAGGAATCCCTTAGTAATGAGATAAAATTAATAGAATTGACAAAAGGAGACGATTAAGAAATGAAAAAAGAAGCATTTGTTACAAAGGAACAGATTGAAGAGATTGCAAAGACATATCCAACCCCGTTTCATATCTATGATGAAAAGGGAATTCGCGCGAATGCGCAGGCACTCAAAGAGGCTTTTTCTTGGAATCCGGGATTTAAAGAATTTTTTGCAGTGAAAGCAACTCCCAATCCATTTCTGATAGATATTCTTCGTGAATATAACTGCGGCTGTGACTGCTCCTCACTCACAGAACTTATGCTCAGCAATGTATTGGGCATGGAAGGGAAAGACATAATGTTTTCCTCTAATGATACCCCAGAAGAAGAGTTTGCGTATGCAGCAAAAATAGGTGCTACAATCAATCTCGATGATATTACACACATTGAGTTTCTGGAGAGAATTCTTGGAAAGCTTCCAGAAACCATTTCATGTCGTTATAATCCAGGCGGACTTTTCAAAATTACGACAGATATTATGGACAATCCGGGAGATGCGAAATATGGATTTACAACAGAACAGCTTTTTGAGGGATTTAAAATTCTCAAAGAAAAAGGGGTGAAGAACTTTGGCATCCATGCTTTTTTGGCGAGCAATACAGTTACCAATGAATATTATCCAACGCTTGCTAAAACCTTATTTGAAACAGCAGTAAAGCTAAAAAACGAAACAGGGGTAAATATTGCGTTTATCAATTTGTCAGGCGGTATTGGGATTCCATACAGACCCGATCAGGAGCCAAATGATATCAAAGTGATTGGAGAGAGCGTAAGAAAAGTATATGAAGAAGTGCTTGTTCCTGCTGGAATGGGGGAGGTCGCTATTTATACAGAGCTTGGACGCTTTATGATGGGACCATATGGACATCTTGTTGTCAAGGCAATTCATGAGAAACATACCCACAAAGAGTATATTGGTGTAGACGCATGTGCGGTAAATCTGATGAGACCCGCTATGTATGGGGCATACCATCATATTACAGTACTTGGAAAAGAAGAAGAGCCTTGCACTTATAAATATGATGTTACAGGTTCGCTATGTGAGAATAACGATAAATTTGCAGTGGACAGAATGCTTCCAAAGATTGAAATTGGTGATTATCTTGCGATTCATGATACAGGCGCACATGGCTTTTCTATGGGATATAATTATAATGGAAAGCTCAAATCTGCTGAACTTTTGCTGAAAGAGGACGGAAGTGTGCAGCTCATCCGGCGGGCAGAAACACCAAAGGATTATTTCGCTACATTGGACTGCTTTGATATTTATGATAGATTATTCCAAAATTGAGCGTCAGTGCGCTCAATCTGCAAAAAACCCCGGACAGGTTTTTCTTGTCCGGGTTAAATAATTTTACAAGTAGTATCACGTACAATCAGTTGTGGTCTGAGCAGAGATTTGGAGGCAGAAACCTTATCAATGAGGAGAAAAAGCGTAGAATAGGAGCATCGGCCAAGGTTTATTCTGTCTTGTCCGATGGTCGTCAATGCAGGAGAAATTTCTTCTGCAATGGGAAGATTATCAAATCCGATAATGCTTAGTTCCTGAGGAACTTTGATTTCCAGATGCTCACATTCTTTGATTGCGCCGACGGCTAAAAGGTCATTACCGCATATAATAGCAGTTGCGCCATGAGCGATTAAAGAAGGCAGGTGGTATTTTGCACTGTCTTCTACATAATAGCCATGAGCAATCAGATTTTCGTCAACTTTTAGTTTGTGATTGCGCATACTTGTGATGTATGCATCGTATCTGTTGTTTGTTACCATGGAATTCAGAGAACCATTTAAGAGGGCGATTTTTGTGTGGCCCAGTTCTGTCAGATGGTCAATTGCCATGTCGATTCCCTCAAAACTGTCTGTTCCAACATAAGCAACATTGGGATTTTTGATGATATAGTTGTCGAAAAGGACGGTCGGTATTGTTGTTGTTGATAGTTGGGTCATCCAGGGGTCCTTCAATGCAAATCCTATCAAGAATCCTCCGTGGAAATTATTTTTAACCATGTATCTGTCATAGGGGTCACGCAATTGCAGCATTGGTGTCATAGGAGTGATGGTCACTTCCCAATTGTTGCGTACAGCAGCTTGTTTAAAGCCAAGTATAATGTCAAATCCAAAATCGGTTGGATTTCTGTACTGCATATTTTCTATAAAAATACACAATCGTTTTCGGGTTCCTTTTTTCATTTTTTTGGTAACATAGCCCATTTCTATGGAGGTATCCAGCACCAGCTTTTTTAACTCAGGGCTTATGTCATTTGCATCATTTAATCCCTTAGATACGGTGCTGGGAGCGATGCCTAGGCGGTCTGCGATATCCTTTATTGTAACCATTTCTAAACTCTCTTTCGAAAAAACGTTTTCTAGTAATGATTTTACATGATAATAGACATGTTTTCAACTAAAAAATCAAAAAAAGATAAAAGGAATCAGAAAATTATTTGCAAAATCTGCTTCATGCGGTATAATTATGTAGAAAGACAGGCTGTTCTATAGCGCTGCAAAAGAATGAAAAGGAGTACATAAAAATGGATAATGCATTTAATTCACCGGCACAAGTGCTGGACGCAAATATGAAAGCAGGAGTAGGCAAGGCAAAGCTTCCTTTATTGAAATGCATACTGCTTGGCCTTATGGCAGGTGCATTTATCGCATTTGGCGGTGCGTCGAGCAATGCAGCAGTGCACAATATTGCCAACCAAGGACTTTCCAAGACGCTTGCAGGCTGTATTTTCCCAGTAGGTCTTATGATGATTGTGTTTGTCGGAGGGGAATTATTTACAGGTGATTGTCTGATGATTGCAGGGGTAGTTGACAAGAAGTTTGGCGTACTTGCAATGATACGGACATTGGTTGTTGTATTTTTCAGCAATATGGCTGGTGCAGTTCTGATTGCAACATTTGTATATTTTAGCGGGCTTCTTGACTATACAGATGGTGCATTGGGTGCTTTTACAATTAAGATAGCTTATGGAAAAGCGACAATTACGCCATTCAAGGCAGTTTGTTCTGGGATTCTTTGCAATATTCTTGTGTGTATGGCAGTACTTATGGCGACTGCTGCCAAAGATATTGCCGGTAAAGTATGGGCGATTTTTTTCCCGATTTGTGCATTCGTTATTGGAGGCTGGGAGCATTGTGTAGCCAATATGTTTTATATTCCAGCAGGTCTTCTTGCCAGTATGAATGAGCATTATGTGGCAAGAACAGAAGAGCTGTACGGCATTACGGCGGATCAAATCTCAGCGAATCTTACAGTTGGCGGGTTTGCATCGAATCTGCTGCCAGTAACAATAGGAAACATGATTGGCGGTATGGTATTTGTAGCGCTTCCGCTGTATGCAATTCACAGAAGCAAGATTGTGAATAAAACAAAATAATGTCCATTTTCTAAAAATTGAATAAACACTTTGATAAATTAGGATATCTCCGAAACCTTAAAACAGTGCGGAGATATCTTATATTTTCTATAAATCATAATGGAGGTTTTGTATGAATGACAAATTAACAAAAAAGGATATTAAAAAGATGGAGGAGGAAATCGAACACAGAAAGCTTGTGATACGCAAAGAAGCCTTGGAAGCGGTAAAAGAAGCAAGGGCACAGGGCGATTTGAGCGAAAATTTTGAGTACTATGCTGCTAAAAAATATAAAAATCAGAACGAAAGCCGTATCCGATACTTGGAGAAAATGATAAAGACGGCACAAATTATTGAGGATGATGCCAAAGAAGATGAAATCGGGCTGAACAAGACGGTGGAGGTAGCGTTTGTAGAAGATGGTACAATTGAAACATATCGCCTTGTCACAACAGTGAGAAACAATCCGCTGAAGGGATTGATTAGCATTGAATCACCGATAGGAAAAGCGCTTGCAGGACATAAATGCGGAGATACGGTGCATGTGCAGGTAAGCAGTGAGTATGGTTATGATGTAGTAGTTCAGTCTGTGAAAAATACGCCCGATGATGATTCGATTGAATTGAGAAAATTCTAAAATAAATGTGAAGATTCTAAAACTTAAAAAAAGGTCTTGACTTATTTTTTTATCAAGCATAAAATGTTAGTACTCGAACAGTTTGAACACGAACAAATATTATTTAACAGCGTGGGAAAGAGGTGGATAAGACACGGAAGATTTCAATAAAAGTGGCTGCAAAATGCCGGATAAGGAGTGGATAGGGCATACAATAAAGGAGTTAAATAGCACACTCAAAAAGAAGTTTTTAAGCAGCGGCACAGCAGCAGGTCTTGATGAGGTGACTCTGATGCACGGGTGGATTATGGGATATCTATATCATAACCGTGACAGGGCAATCTATCAAAAAACAATTGAGTCAGAATTTAATATCCGGCGTTCTACAGTAACTGCGATATTGCAGCTTATGGAGAAAAAAGGGTATATTCGGCGTTCGGCGGTAGAAGGAGATGCCCGGCTCAAACGTATCTTTCTGACAGAACAGGGTTCAGAAACTGCTATAAGGGCAAAAACTATGATTGACAGCATGGAGTGCGAAATCCTCGAAGGAATAAGCGGGGAAAAATTAGATATCTTCTATGAAGTTGCACAAAAGCTTATATGCAATATGAATCAATAAGCCTAGAGCGTGTCTTAAAATTGCTCTGGAATTGATAGATTGAATGCTTATTGTTTACAATGAATTATGCTTGCACACAAGGACTTGATTTGCACTCAGTTTTCAGGTGTAGCAGAAATGGAGGTTTTATATTATGCTAAAAGTATTAGGCGCACAAATTAAGGAATTTAAAAAAGATTCTTTGCTTACGCCAGTTTTCATGATTTTAGAGGTTGTCATGGAAATGATTATTCCGCTGCTGATGGCATCTATCATTGATGAAGGTGTCAATGCAGGGAACCTAAACCATATTTACAAAATAGGTGCTTTAATGATTGGGGTGGCACTGATTGGATTGTGGGCAGGACTAATGGGAGCAAAATATGGTGCGAAGGCATCTACAGGATTTGCCAGAAACCTTAGAAAGTCAATGTTTGAAAACATTCAGACATATTCTTTTTCAAATATTGACAAATATTCTACATCAAGCCTGATCACAAGACTTACAACGGATGTAACCAATGTTCAGAATGCGTATCAGATGGTACTGCGCATGGCAATGCGTGCGCCGGCTTCTATGATTATTGCTATGGTTATGGCGTTTTCAATCAATGCAAGGCTGGCCAGCATTTATCTGGTTGCAGTTATTTTTCTTGGAATCTGCCTTTCATTTATCATGCCAAGAGCAAACCGGTATTTTCGCCAGTTATTTGAAAAGTATGACGATCTGAATGCAAGCGTACAGGAAAATGTATCCGCGATTCGTGTTGTCAAGGCATATGTCCGTGAAGATTATGAGAAGGAAAAGTTTTCAAAAGCAAACCAGAATATCTATAACATGTTTCTGAAGGCAGAAAAGTTAGTTGTTATCAATATGCCGCTGATGCAGGTGACAGTGTATGGATGTATTCTTCTGATTTCATGGTTTGGTGCAAAGACAATTGTTGCAGGAAATCTGACAACAGGCGAGATGATGAGCCTTTTAGCATACTGTATGAATATTCTGATGAGCCTTATGATGGTATCCATGATTTTTGTCATGCTGTCTATGAGTTATGCCAGCGCAAAACGTATTTCAGAGGTTTTGACAGAACAGACAGATCTTAAAAATCCTGAAAATCCTGTTATGGATGTAAAGGATGGGAGTATTGTATTTCAAGACGTATCTTTTGCATACAATAAGGACAGCAAACCTGTGCTGAATCATATTAATTTAGATATTCACACCGGAGAAACAATAGGAATTATTGGCGGAACAGGCAGTGCAAAATCAAGTCTCGTAAATTTAATAAGCCGTTTGTATGACGTTACAGAAGGAGAACTGATGGTAGGCGGGCTTGATGTGCGAAAATACGATATGGATGTGCTTAGAAATCAAGTGGCAGTGGTGTTACAGAAAAATGTGCTTTTCAGTGGTACAATCTTAGAAAACCTTCGCTGGGGAAATAAAGAGGCGTCAGAGGAAGAGTGTACTAGAGCCTGTCAGCTTGCATGTGCAGATGAGTTTATACAAAAAATGCCAGATAAATATAATACGTATATTGAACAAGGGGGTACCAATGTATCCGGCGGGCAGAAACAAAGACTTTGTATTGCAAGGGCACTTTTGAAAAAACCTAAAATTCTGATTCTTGACGACAGTACCAGCGCAGTAGATACTGCGACAGATGCAAAGATTCGAAAGGCATTTGCAGAGGAAATACCAGATACGACAAAACTGATTATTGCGCAGAGAGTGAGCAGCGTACAACATGCAGACCGCATCATTGTTATGGATAATGGAGTAGTGACTGCATTTGGCACTCATGATGAATTGTTAGCGACAAGTCCGATTTATCATGAGGTCTATGAGTCGCAGACAGGTGGAAATGCGGACTTTGATCAAAATGGAGGTGACAACTAATGCCGGGACCAGGACATCCAATGAGAGGGGCAAAAGGACCAAAACCAAAGATTGAAAATCCGGGTAAGCTTTTCAAACGGCTTATAGGATATGTGCTAAAAAATTATATTTTGCAAGTAATCATTGTCGTCATATGTATTTTTGTCGGTGTGCTTGCCAATATTCAAGGAACATTATTTACACAGACTTTGATTGACGAATATATTATGCCTCTTTTGGGAACAGAAAATCCAGATTTCTCAGGGTTGGCACATGCAATTTTTAGGGTGGCGTGTTTTTACGCCATAGGGGCGATAGCTTCTTATTTGTATAACAGAATTATGATTCATGTCAGCCAGGGAACGATGCGAAATATCAGAAGTGATATGTTTAATAAGATGGAATCATTGCCTATCAAATATTTTGACACACATCCGCATGGCGATATTATGTCAAGATATACCAATGATATTGACACACTAAGGCAGATGATTAGCCAGAGTATACCACAGTGTTTCAACAGTGCAATTACGATTGTCAGTGTATTAATTAGTATGATTATTCTGAGTGTGCCGCTGACAATCACAACATTGGTTATGGTAGCGCTCATGCTGTTTGTTACAAAAAAAGCAACCGGACTTTCTGGAAGGTATTTTGTAGCGCAGCAAAAATCAATTGGTGCAGTGAACGGATTTGTCGAGGAAATGATGGAAGGGCAGAAGGTTGTGAAAGTGTTCTGCCATGAAGAAGAGAGTATGGCGCGTTTCAATGAGCTGAATGATGAGCTTTTTGAAAGTTCTTACAATGCAAATCAGTTCGCAAATATGCTTGGCCCAATCAATTCACAGCTTGGAAATTTAAGCTATGTAGTATGTGCGATTGTGGGCGGCGCGCTGGCGCTTGGAAATATTGGAGGGCTTACGCTTGGTGGACTTGCAAGTTTCCTGACATTCAACAAGAGTTTTAATATGCCAATTAATCAGGTAAGTATGCAGTTTAACTCTATTGTTATGGCGCTTGCGGGTGCGGATCGTATATTCAAAATGTTAGATGAAGAGCCGGAGGCTGATAATGGATATGTTTCCCTTGTAAATGCAGAAGAAATCAATGGGGAGCTTAGGGAAACACAAAAACACACTGGAATGTGGGCATGGAAACATTATCATAAAGACAGTGATACGACAACTTACCAGCGGCTGGAAGGCGGCGTCGTATTTGATGATGTGGATTTTGGCTATACAGACGAGAAAATCGTGCTTCACAATATCAAAATGTACGCAGAACCAGGACAGAAAATTGCGTTTGTAGGTTCTACAGGTGCCGGAAAGACGACCATTACAAACCTAATCAACCGTTTTTATGATATACAAGATGGAAAAATTCGCTATGACGGTATCAACGTCAATAAGATTAAGAAAGCAGATTTGCGGCGTTCCCTTGGCATTGTACTACAGGATACACATTTGTTTACGGCTACAGTAATGGAGAATATCAGATATGGTAAACTTGATGCAACCGATGACGAGGTTATTGCAGCAGCAAAACTTGCTAATGCGCACGATTTTATTGAGAAGCTTCCCGAAGGTTATCATACAATGCTGACTGGAGATGGCGCAAATTTGAGTCAAGGACAAAGACAGCTTTTGGCAATAGCGAGGGCGGCGATAGCCGATCCGCCTGCGTTGATTCTTGATGAAGCGACCAGCTCTATTGATACACGTACTGAAAAAATTGTACAGGACGGTATGGATAAGCTTATGAAGGGAAGAACTACTTTTGTCATTGCACACAGGCTTTCTACAGTCAAAAACAGTGATTGTATTATGGTGCTTGAACAAGGCAGAATTATTGAGCGCGGCACGCATGATGAGCTTATTGAAGAGAAAGGAAAGTACTATCAACTTTATACAGGCAATGCAATTGCTACAAGTTAATATTCGATTGTTCATAAATTGTTTTTCGTCTAGATTTCCTTGCTATTTTTGTATATAACTGATAAGATAAGATTAGAAAGAAAAAGTCATGTGATTCATTTTGGTATGATAAGCATGACTTTTGTATCCTATAAGACAAGTTTTTTGATATCTTTGGTTTTGATTAGAGGTACAATATACAAATGGGGTGAGGATATGGCATTCTCGAAGGGAAAGCGAATTGAAGATGAGACAAGCAAACGGATTGTTGACCTTGCCGTAAATATTGGCTGCAAGGAAGGCGCGGATTCATTGACAGTTACAAGACTCTGCAGAGAGCTGAACTGTGACAGGAGAGTGATTTATAACAGGTTTCGGGACGTGGATGAGATCAATATGATTGTGGCCCAGCGGTGCAGTGCAGAACTGGTTGCGAAAGCAAAAGCAGCAATGGATCCGCAGGCTTCTTATTATGACAATTTTATTGCTTTTATCGTGGCTTCGTTTGCCTATATCTATGAAAAAAATGCATATTTTCAATATTATACAGCTTTATATAGGATTACGGAAGATGGTATCCGAAATGGAATTCTTCAGAATTTGGCAGATATGATAGAAGCGGGGAAAGCATCAGGCGATGTGAGAGAAGACACAAACAGCTATCATGCTGCCGAGAATATGTGGCTGATTATCACAGGAATTGGCAGTGTTTTGGCATCTAATGCAAATTATAAGTACCAAGACGGACTGGACGCTATGCTGTTTGGTATCAAAGCGATTGTATCATATATGCAGTCGTAGTGTTACTTATTAACTGAGGATTTTGAATAAACTATAAGATAGCTTATCGGATTGTACCATAGGCTATCTTTTATTGTATTAGCAGACTTTGGCTTAAGAGCTGTCGCGAGCGACGAAAAATAGAAAGGAAAATATTGTATGAAAACAGTAAAACTTGGTAACACAGGAATCATTGCAAACAAAAATGGTTTTGGCGCACTTCCGATTCAAAGAATCGATACAGACAGCGCAGTAAAACTCATTCATATGGCGCTTGACGGGGGTATTAACTTTTTTGATACAGCCAGAGCTTATAGCGATAGTGAGGAAAAGCTTGGGATTGCACTAGAAGGTGTGGACAGGCATAAATATTATATTGCAACAAAAACGGCTTCCAAAACGGGAAAAGAAGTTCTTGCAGATTTAGAGACATCGCTTCGTCTGCTCAAAACAGAATACATAGACATATATCAGCTACATTGTGCACCCAAATGCTTTAGGCCCGGAGACGCTGATGGTGTTTATGATGCTGTATTGCAGGCGAAAGAGCAAGGAAAAATTAAACATATTGGTATTACGGCGCATTTGTTTCATGTTGCCCAGGAGGCAATCGAAAGTGGTTTGTATGAGACATTGCAATATCCGTTTGCATATATTTCATCCGAGAAGGAGATTGCGCTTGTGAAGAAGTGCGAGGAAGCAGGAATGGGATTTCTGGGCATGAAAGGATTAGCAGGAGGTTTGCTGACCAATTCAAAGCTCTGCTACTGGTTTGCGTGTCAGCATGAAGCAGCGCTTCCATTGTGGGGAATTCAGCGGGAAACAGAACTTGCCGAATTTTTGTCATATCAGGACAATATGCCAGAGATGGATGATGCGATGAAGGCTGATTATGAGACTGATTTGAAAGAACTTGCGGGAGATTTCTGCCGCGGCTGCGGCTATTGTATGCCATGCCCGCAAGGTATTCGGATAAGTGATTGTGCCCGAACATCGCAGCTTTTGCGTCGTTCTCCCTCTGCAGGGTGGCTGGGTAAGGAATGGCAGCAGGAAATGGCAAAAATTAAAGAATGCCTTCATTGTGGTTTGTGTGCATCAAAGTGTCCATATGGGTTAGATACGCCAAAACTTTTGGAAAAAAATCTTGAAGACTATGAGAATGTACTGGCAAAGAAGGTAGATGTAAGCTGCTAAAAGCAGTATGAAAAGTTTGAGTTGACACCCGATTTGGGGCTGTTGGCAGTATGGAGGTTTTGTAATGGAGTTTGCATCAGTTTATCACAGAACAATCGATAATTATTGTTATATGCTGGACGAGAACCAGTTAATTATTAATTTGAAAACCGGATATGATGTGAAGGAAGTCAATATCATATATGGAGATCCATTTGTAAATGGTATTTTGGGTGGTGGAGAAGAGTGGAATGGAGATAAAGCAAGTGTTCCATTCAAGAAGCGTCTGAAATATCAAATCTGGTGGACAACAACGATAAAGCCAAAATTTAAGCGTCTGAAATATTATTTTGAATTGGTCACAGATTCAGAACGATGGTATTATTTTGAAGATGGTTTTGTCAGCGAGGAGCAAATGAATATCAAAGGCCGCAGCAGACAATGCTTTACAATGCCATGGATGAATCCGATAGATATTAATAAGGTGCCAGAGTGGGTGAATGAGACGGTGTGGTATCAGATTTTCCCTGATCGCTTTTGCAATGGCGATCCGTCTTTGAATCCCAAAGATACAAAATCATGGAAATATGAAAAGATTATGGGCCACAAAGATTTTTATGGCGGTGATCTGAAGGGAATGACAGATAAACTAGATTATCTAAAGGATTTGGGTATTACTGGTATTTATACAACACCGATTAATGAATCTCCATCTAATCATAAATATGATACAACGGATTATGAAAAAATTGATCCTAATTTTGGCGATGATGAGACAATGAAAACATTTGTTGAGGAGGCACATAAGCGTGGAATCCGCGTAATGCTGGATGCGGTGTTTAATCACAGCGGCTATTTTTTTAAACCATGGCAGGATGTGCTCCAAAATGGGCGCGATTCTCAATATTTTGACTGGTTTATGATTAATGAATGGCCATTGTCAGACAAGTGGGATGCAGCGAAAAAGGGGCAATTGTACACATTTGCATTTTTTGATGCTATGCCAAAATTAAATACCAACAATGCATCTGTGCGTTCCTATTTGGTAGGAGTCGTCAGTGAGTGGGTGCGTAAATATGATGTAGATGGTATTCGTATGGATGTGGCAAATGAAGTGTCCCATGTGTTCTGCAAAGAACTGCGCACAGCGGTGAAGGCAATCAAACCAGATATTTATATTTTGGGCGAGGTTTGGCACGATGCGATTCCATGGCTTCGAGGAGATGAGTTTGATTCTGTTATGAATTATCCCTTGGTTGGAAGTATGAAGGACTTCTTTCTTGATAAGAGTCTTTCCGGCGAGGATTTTGAATTTATGATAAACCGCTGTTATACCAATTATATGCAGCAGACAAATGATGTATTATTTAATATGCTTGATTCCCATGATACGATACGTCTTAGAAATGTGACAAACGGGCTGGATGAATACAATTGCCTGTTGGCATTGATGTTCACAATGCCAGGTACTACGTGTATTTATTATGGAACAGAGATTGGTATGGAAGGCGGATTTGATCCGGACTGCCGCAGGTGTATGCCTTGGGATGATATTGAGCAGGGAAAATACAATGAGCAGATATCAATAACAAAGCAACTTGTGAAGCTCAGAAAAGAAGAGCCACTCATGCGGGAACGTAATTTTCATTTTCCGGCAGAGTATGCCAACCCCAGAGTCATTCAATTCCAGAAAATGGGCTGGGGAGAGACGCTGGAAGTCGTTGTCAACAGCAGTGATGTTGATATTGAGGTTATTATAGACAAAGACAGTAAAATCATGTTTTCACGCCGGCTTGAAGGGGATGTGCTTCACCCCAATGGAGTTTGTATCCGGTATCTGAGTAATAAACAGAATATTTGATGGATTAGGAGAAGAGTTTATGCAAATTACGACGAAAAGCAATTATCGTTTTATCTCTCCATATACTATATTTCAAAGATGCGTGGATATTACAAAGGCATTATTAGCCAAAGAGCAGTTGATATTACTTTTTGGCTGTACAAAAAAAGTTAAATTTAACCTGTATTTGAGTGAAAAGCAGTTTTGCGAAGAATATAAAGATATTTCTTTTGAAGAATATAAAAATATACTATTTGAAGAAATTGCATTCATTATTGAACAAAATATCATTATGCCAGGCATAGAAGAAGCATCTTTGCCAGAATCTTTAAAAGAAGTCGGATTTAATGATTCCGAAATAAAAATAATGGTTCAGGAGAAAGTGGACAAAAGAAATTATGTGAAAGAAAATTTGGCTTTTGACAATGCTACATTGCGATATTTGTTTAAACAAAGTACAATGGAAAATAAATTGAGCAGTATCAAATATGAGATTAATAAATATGTATTTGAGGATAAAAAAGAACTATGTTATGCTGTAATTGAATTTGCATCAGCAGACAGGTTGAATGCGGAAAGATTTTCTCTTTTGTCAGGTGATGCAAGGGCTGTGCAAAAATCTAAGTTTGTGTGTGACAAGCAAGATTTGGATTATATCATAAATCAGTTACAGCAGATTAAGGAGAATTTATAATGCAGACCAAAGAAGAAAATATATTCAAAGATTCTTTTTTGATAGGAAATGAATATAGTGCATTTCTAAATAGGATATTTATAGAAAAGCATGAAAAACAGGATCAAAAAATGGAAGAACTGACTCAGAAAGTAGAAGATCTCAACTTTAAAGTGAATATGATTATTCCAGATGGATATAATAGTACAGAATATTCAAAGAGCAGCGTACTTGTCAGAATGGATAATATTATTCAAAGAAATCTCCTCAAAGATATTACAATAGAAGTGCAAAAAATGAAGGAATTGGAAGATATTGGTGATCAGGTTGCGTCTTGCGCATATATTTGTAATAAAATGTTATTATTATTAAAAGAATATAAAGAGTTGAATGATAATAATTATTGCAAAAAGCTATTACATTTATTTTATCAGGCAGTGAAACGCAATTATTCGACATGTTTGTTTCATGAAAATCAAGTAAGCATTATGCTGAATATGCTTGAAGCAAGTAAAAACTTCTTTGTGGATGAGGAAACATACTGGGAGTTTGATGAACAGTTATATCATGCTGGACTAAATGTTTTTCCTGAGGAGAAGTAATATGCCTTGATCGCAGTAAACTGATCTGACATGGAGGAGTAATATTTGGATATATTGTTAGATACTACAATACAGATTGAGCGTATTTTTAAGCGAAGCAAAAGGGCGGCAATTGAGGATATGATGTCTCACAATGACTGTGGTTCCTCAACATATGTATTGGGTGAATTTAAAAGTAATATGGTTAAAGACTTTGTTACTCTATATAACATCATGCAAATTGAAAACAATCTTGCCGGAGTAAGGGACAATATTAATGATACTGTATTTCATCGTTCATTTCAAAGAGTATACTATGTGTTCAATGATTTGTGCAAAATGTACAATGATGATTATGACTTGATAAAAGAGGAATTGCGAACCTACCCTAAACGGTTGGAAAGACGGTTTTCTTATGGATTCAGAAATCCTTTATTAAATGAAACAAATTGTCATCAAGCGAAAGCACAGGTTCAATTTGTTGATGGAAAGGCGATTATTCCGGATGTAAAATGCACAAAAGAGGATGATTTTTGCAATTCTTGTATATTTTGGGATACATATAAAAAATATGTGGCTGGATTAGAAAATGAAGTCGGCTTGCCGCAAAAAATGAAAAGTGCTTTACAAAAGATTGTCCAAGAAGGACAACCATTAAAGGGCAATATTTGTAAAAGTTTAGGTGATTGTATTATTTCGTTAGAAGCATTGCAGACAACAAAAAAGATGGTATGTACAACAAACATAGATGATTTTGAACCAATTTGTGATTATATTGGCATTGAAATTTACAAATTGTAACAGTTTATCCATACCCATTCATAAGTTGTCAGATTGTACATTCTGACAACTTATTTCATCTTGGGCGCGTACCCCATAAAATTAAGATATCTACGGAAAAGAATCTTGATACTTTTAAATATAAAATTTTGAGATTCTTTTTTTGTGCAAGTAAAATAAAATAATTTTTTTAGCTAAAAACAGTTTAAAAATAGAATAAAATATGGTATCCTTTAGAAAATGATTTATTCAGGAGGAACAGTAAAATGATAAGTTACAACGAAAAAGAAAGAATTTTTAAGCTTGATACGCCAAATACTAGTTATCTGATTGGGATTGTAGATGAGGAAAATTTTATTGGACATATTTATTATGGAAAGCGCTTAAGGGACACAGAGGCAGCATTTTTGATGCGTACAGGAGAACCGCCCTATGTGCCAAGCAAAAATAATAGGGAAAGGTGTTCATTCTATGATTGTTTTCCTTTTGAATATCCGACAGGAGGTATGGGGGATTACAGGGAGAGTTGTTTGACAATCAGAACAGCGGACGGTCATACAGGTTCTATGCTCTCATATGTCTCACATGAGATTTTTGATGGGAAACCAGAATTGAATGGATTGCCGGCAACATTTGGAACCGAACAGGAATGCAATACACTTCGAATCATCTGTGAGGACAAGTATGCAGGAATGCAGGTGGAGTTATTATTTTCAGTATTCCATGACACAGATGTGATAACAAGAAGCGTCAAAATAACGAATATTGGACAGAAACATTTTTATTTGACAAAGGTATATTCTGCATGTATTGATATGGATAACAATGATTTTGATATGATTTCTCTGCATGGCAGCTGGGCAAGGGAACGCTATATTCAGAGAAAAACGCTTGGTTATGGAATTCAGAATGTCAGTTCATTTAGGGGACAATCAGGCCATCAGGATCATCCGTTTTTGGCATTGGTGGACAAAAACACAACACAAGAACACGGTGAAATTTATGCTATGAACTTTGTCTATTCAGGTAATTTCTGTGCACAGGCAGAAGTATCACAGTTTGGTTTTGTGCGGATGTCCATGGGAATTCATCCAGAAAATTTCTGTTGGAAACTGGAATCAGGCGAAAGCTTCCAGGCTCCTGAAGTGGTGATGGTGTATACAGACAAGGGATTTGATGCTATGACAGCCGCGTTCCATAAGCTGTACAAAAAACATTTAATCCGCAGTGTATACAAGAACAAAAAGCGCCCCATATTGATTAACAATTGGGAAGCTACGTATTTTGATTTTAATACAGAAAAATTGCTGTCTATTGCAAAAGAAGCATCGCAGCTTGGAATTGAGATGCTTGTCATGGATGATGGCTGGTTTGGAAAGAGAAATAGTGATACTTGTGGCCTTGGAGATTGGGTTGTTAATGAGGAGAAATTAAACGGCGGTCTGAAATATTTGGTGGACGAGGTGAATAAGCTTGGCATGAAGTTTGGAATTTGGTTTGAACCAGAAATGATTTCACCAGATTCAGATTTATACAGAGCGCATCCGGATTGGGCAATTGCGATTCCAGGCAGACCTTCTACCGAAGCCCGGCAGCAATATGTACTTGATTTGTCACGAAAAGAAGTCGTTGATTATATTTATGAAATGGTTGCTTCAGTGCTTAGAAGCGCGAACATTGAGTATGTTAAGTGGGATATGAACCGACAGCTTTCAAACATTGGAAGTATTTGTCTGCCTGCTGACAGACAAGGGGAATTGTATCATCGTTATGTATTGGCAGTATATGAGATGCAAAGAAGGCTTACAGAGGAGTTTCCCAATTTGCTGCTTGAAAACTGTTCTGGCGGCGGCGCACGTTTTGACCCAGGTATGCTTTATTTCAGCCCTCAAATTTGGTGTTCCGATGATACAGACGCTATCGAGCGCCTGGCAATACAGGAAGGCACATCATTGATTTATCCGCTTTCTACTATGGGAGCACATGTATCGGACTGCCCAAATCACGTCCTTGGGAGAACGACACCTTTTGAGACAAGGGGTATCGTGGCACTGGCAGGAACCTTTGGCTATGAACTTGATGTAACAAAGATTGCGCAGAAAGAGAAGGACATGATACCAAAGCAGGTAGCATTGTATCATCAGTTTAATGATTTAATCCGCGAAGGTGATTATTATCGAATTGCTTCTTATCAAAAGAATCATTTGTTTGACTGTTGGCAGGTAGTAAGTGAGGATAAAATGGAGGCTTTGGTAACATTTGTTCAGGTTTTGAGCCGTCCGAACTACAAATCAAAACGGATTTTGCTGAAAGGGCTGGCAGAGGATAAACAGTATAAGGTATGTTTTGTCAATGATGAGACAATAGAATCCAAAGTATATAGTGGTGATACACTTATGAAAGCGGGGTTGTTGATACCTGGATTGTTTGGAGATTTCCAAGCAAGGCTGATACAGCTTGTTGCAGAAGCATAAGAGAAGTACGTTGAAACGGGGGAAGTCATGGTAAAAGCAGTAAAACTTGCAGATATAGCGGAGAAATTCGGTGTCAGTGTGGTGACAGTATCAAAGGCGCTCTCTGGTCAGAAGGGCGTCAGTGAGGAGCTGAGAGCAAAAATAAAAGCGCTTGCGGATGAGATGGGGTATACCCCTGTTCATTCTTCACAAGAAAAAAAACCAAAATCTTATACAATAGGTGTGCTTACGTATGAGCGGTATTTTACGGAGTTTGCTTCTTTTTATTGGAAAATGTATCAGGAGCTGATAACACATGTTGTAAAGAGGAATTGTTTTTCAATGCTTGAGGTGATATCTTACTATGGCGAGGACAATTTAGAACCCCCAAAATTGATAGAAGAACAACGGGTAGATGGGATTATTGTGATAGGAAAACCCAAAAAAGATTATCTTAAAATGTTGTATCAAAATAAAAAGATACCTATGGTTTTTTTGGATTTTTATGATGATGAGGAAATTGTAGATTCTGTGATATCAGCAAGCTTTTATGGAATGTACCAAATGACAGATTATTTGATTAAAAATGGACATACACAGATTGCTTTTGTGGGTTCTTTGATGTATACAGAGAGTATTACTGACCGCTATTTTGGTTACTGCAAAGCACTGATGGAACATGGTATTGAACAGCGCCCAGAGTGGGTAATCAAGGACAGAGGATATAGTGATGGAATTATGGGACTCAATTATACCTTGTCGCTTCCTGTGGATAATATGCCAACTGCTTTTGCCTGCAACAATGATGTAACTGCTTTTGCATTGATCAAACAGCTTGAAGAGATAGGGTATCATGTGCCAGAAGATATTTCTGTAGTAGGCTATGACAACTATCTGTATGCAGAGTTTGGTGATTCGCAGATTACTACCTATTCCGTTGACATGCCCAGCATGACGAAAGTTGCATTGAACCGTTTGATCAAACGAATGGATAACCTTACTACAAAAGTAAATGTACATGTAGTAAGCGGAAATCTAATCGAACGAAATACAGTTTCCAGAATAGAAAGTAAAGAATAGATAGCTACTCGATTACAGGTGTTTCCCTGCGGTATGTAAGTGGGGTGACACCTGTTTTTTCTTTGAAAATACGAATAAAATGATTGGTGTTTTCAATACCGACAATTTGGCCAATCACTCCTATTTTTTCATCAGAATGGATCAGAAGATCCTTTGCTTTTTCAATTCGAACAGAATTTAGATACTGTAGGGGGGTATTTTCATAATATTTAGAAAACTCTCTGCAAAGCCGGAATTTATTGATGTGATATTTTTGAGAAAGCTCATCTAAGGAGTATTGGTAGTCATAGGCGGTATCAAAACGTTTTTTCATGTCAGCGATATAAGAAGGGACATGATAAGAACCGTTAAGTTCCATGGAACGTGCAAGATAAAGCTGTGTATAAAATGAAACAAGATCACGGGAACGTATTAAAGCGTGGGCTTCATCATCTGTTTGGTTCTTTAGAAGCTGTTCCCACAATGCAAATGTATCAGAATTGGAAGGAAGGTGGAAAATACAGCCGCCAAGCAGTTCCAGTTTTTGGTGGTAGTAGCAGCTTATGGGCTCGCTGACAAAACATATGGTGTATTCCCATATATTGTGGCGACATACAAGTTTGTGCTTTCTGCGGCAGTCAATAAATGCAAGCGTACCCTTTGTGAGCTCATAGGCAGCATTGGTTTGGGCCGGATTGTCGCAAAATAGCATCCCAGCGCCTTTTGTTGTGTAAATCAGGCAAAAAGCATTCAGATTTGCTGTTTCATAGGAAAAAGGAGATGAAACAGAAACATCACGGCGGCTAATCATGTAAGGTAATTTTTCGATAAAATCATAACTTCTGCTATAGGCATTTTCAAAATAATCTGAGAGAGAAAAGCGATTGCTTGTTTCTGAAGAAATCAAACAGTCAAAAAATTCGGAAATAAATAATTTATCTGGCATAATATCACATCTTTTCTAAAAATTATCAAAAATTGTGTAAAGAAATCCTAATCAAAGTATAACGTAAAAAAGAAGAGAAAGCAAGAATAGAATAAAAAGTGAAATAAAAAGCGATTAAATGCTTAAAAAATTAAATGTAAAACTAAAATTAAACACGTACAACTTAAAAATTAATCTTTTTTAAGTTAAAAGGTCATAATAAATTGTACAAAATAGCTAAATATAACAATATATTATTGTAAAAATAAAAGAAATGACGAAAATCATCAAGAATTAAATATAAATAGCAAGAATAAGTGATGACTAAATGATAAGTTTAATTTAAACTAAAAACAAGTTAATTAATAAGGTTAACAAGTCACATCACATGAAAAATTTTTAAAGGGAGGGTTTCAGTATGAAATTCAAAAAACTTATGGCACTCGGAATGGCAGCAGTTATGACAATGTCACTCGCTGCATGCGGCAGCTCTGACAACACCACAGGGAATGCATCTAATGAGGACGCGGCTTCAACAGATGCAAATGCACCAGCAGACAGCAGCACATCATCAAACGATACCACTGACAAAACAGGTGTTCCGACAATTGATGAGATTACAGTTGGGGAGGACTACAAAGACCTGACAGCAAGCATAAAAGTGCTGACGAACAGAACAGATATTGTTGATACGGTTTATGCGGGGTATGCACAGCAGTTTATGGATCTGTATCCCAATATTACGGTTGAATATGAAGGAATTACAGATTATGAGGAATCTGTGTCGCTTCGTCTTTCCGCAGGCGGATGGGGCGATATCATGTTTATTCCAACAGGCGTATCAAAGAATGAATTATCAACTTATTTTATGCCAATTGGTGATTACAACACATTAAACAGTATTTATAATTTTGTTGATGAAAAGACATTTGAAGGTACTGTCTATGGTATTGCAAATGGCGGAACAGCGAGTGGTATTGCATACAACAAGAAAATATGGGCAGATGCAGGAATTACAGAAATGCCAAAGACACCAGAAGCGTTCTTAGAGGATTTGCAGAAAATCAAAGACAATACAGAGGCAGTTCCTCTTTATACAAACTTTGCAGCAAAATGGACAATGGGTGCATGGGATGCTTATACAGACTGTGCGGCAACGGGCGATCCTGATTTCCACAACAACATGCCTCATATGAAAGACCCATTTGCAAAGAGGGACGATATGACAGGTCCTTATGCAGTGTATTACATACTTTATGAAGCAGTAGCACGCGGTCTTGTTGAAGAAGACCCGGCAAGCTCTGATTGGGAATCTTCCAAGGGTGCTATCAACAGAGGTGAAATCGCTACCATGGTTCTTGGCTCATGGGCTGTAGAGCAGTTCAAGGAAGCTGGAGACAATCCAGACGATATTGGATATATGCCGTTTCCGATTACTGTAAATGGCAAGCAGTACGCTGGTTCTGGCGGAAACTATGCATTCGGAATTAATAAGGACGCAACAGATGAAAACAAAATAGCTTCTTTGCTGTATATGAAATGGTTGGTTGAAGAGTCAACAATTTATCTTGATGAGGGAAGCATTCCGGCACGCAAGGACGGAGAGTATCCTTCTTTGCTGGAAGCATTTGATGGTGTAGAACTGCTTACAAACACCGCTGCTCCAGATGGAGAAGAAGATCTGTTTGATGATGTGAATAATGAGAGCGAAGTTGGAATTAACAATAATGATTATCCAGACTGCGAGATTCTTGAGGCAGCATTGTATGGTACAAGATCACTGGATGAGGTTATGGATGAATGGAATCAAAAGTGGTCAGCAGCACAGGAATCGCTTGGTGTAGAAGTTAACAAATAAAGCATAAGTTACCTGCCAGGACAGATGGACGTATCCATATCTGTCCTGGTATTATCAAATATCAATAAAACTATGTGATAATCATATTATGATATCGTTTCACATGGCAATTTGCGCGACACCCAAATTTGCAGGGAGTTGGCAAAATGGAGGATTGAGATGGGAAAAGAAGGAATGGCAGGCGCAAAGTCTGATAAAACGTTTAGGGAATGGTTTGGAAGCAGGAAAGTCCAGAGATGGTTGGTTATTTTCACATTTATGTTTGTACCGTTGCTCTTACTTCTTGTATTTACTTACATACCCTTTGGTAAAATGATGCAGTTTAGCTTCTATAATATGAAATATATAGGGAAGCGTACCTTTGTTGGTTGGAAAAATTATATTGAAGTATTTAACCGTGCGGAAATTTTTAAATCGCTGCTTGTCAGTGTTTACTATATGCTTGGAGGATTTGTACAGTTGGCGCTTGCATTGTTCTTTGCAACAATGATGGTGTTCAAGGTAAAAGGAGAGTCTGTTTTTAAAGCGGCGATGTTCTTTCCTTACTTAATTTCAGGTATTGCAATTGGTTTTATCTTTAAGTTTTTTTATGCCAGAGGCTATGTGTTGGATTCAATTGTAGGATTATTTGGCGTCGCTCCAGAAAATATCCCATATTGGCTGCAAGATACAAAAATCAATAATATATCTTTGGCAGCAACTTCTGTATGGAGATATACCGGTCAAAATATGATTCTGTTTCTGGGAGCGATGATGTCTGTTGACGCAGATCTTTATGAGGCCGCATCGCTTGACGGCGCAAATAAGTGGCACCAGTTCAAATATATTATCTTACCAAGTATCAAATCAATTGTTGTTTTAAACATTATTTTGTCAATCAGTGGTTCTTTGAGCGCATTTGAACCGCCTTATGTTATCACAAATGGTACAATGGGAACAGGTACATACTTTGTTATCATGAACAGAATCGCACATGAAAACCAGAAAGTAGGTCTTGCCTGTGCAATGGCGATTGTACTGCTTGGTATTATCATTATCTTTACCGTGTTACAGAAACTTTTCTTTGCATATGTGTTTGACAATGGAACAGATGATGAATCAAAGGCAGCAGTCAGAAAAAGAAAAAAACAGGGCAGACAGTAGAAAGGGGTGGCCGCAATGGATCAAAAAAGAGAAAAGAAAAGTATAAGTAGTATTGCATTTTCCATATTTAAGTATATCATGTTGATTTCCGGCTCCTTAGTTGCAGTGATTCCCGTTGTTGTCTGTGTGTTTACTGCATTTAAAACAGAAGAGGAATACCAAAGTACTTCTGCACTGACATTGCCAAAGAGCTTTCTTTATTTTGAAAATTTTAAGGTTGCTTTCACACAGGCGAATATGGCGCGCGGATTTCTGAATACGGCAATGGTTTTGGTGGTCGTTTTGCTTGCATCAGTACTTATCGGTGCCATGCTTGCATATGTTCTGAATCGCTTTAAGTTTCTTGGAAATGGAATGATAAGAAACCTGTTTATGTTTGCAGCGCTGCTTCCCGGCATTGCAATGCAGGTAACAATTTATCAGATTATGAATTCCCTTGGGTTTATCAATCATCTGTATGGTTATATGATTTGTTTGATGGGAACAGATATTATTTCTATCTATATCTTCCTTCAGTTTTTTGAGAATCTTCCGGTTTCATTGGATGAGTCTGCAATTATTGATGGCTGTACCTATTTCGGCGTCTTCTTCAAAATTCTGCTGCCACTGTTAAAACCGGCAATTATGACTTCTGTTGTATTAAAAGGTGTAGGCGTTTACAATGAATACTATGCGTCTAATTTGTATTTGCAGTCAAAGGAATTAAAGACAATATCAACGGCATTATATACCTTTACAGGACCTTATGGAAGCCAGTATAACTATATCTGTGCGGGTGTGTTGATTACCATTATACCAATCCTGATTATTTTCCTTGTATTCCAGAAACAGGTATACGGCGGTCTTGCGGCAGGTGCTGTAAAAGGTTAACCACAAAATCAGGAAGGAACATAGAAAATGGCAGATTTAAAAATACGATCAGATGTGGAACAGCATTTGATACAAGATATTATTCCTTTTTGGAAAAGCCTGCGTGACAACGAAAATGGTGGGTATTTTGGCTGGCTTGGTTATGATTTGAAACTGGACAAAAAGGCTGTAAAAGGATGTATTCTAAATAGTAGAATAACATGGTTTTTTTCCAATGCGTATACACTGTTGAAGGACGAGAGTCTTCTTGACGAGGCCAGACATGGTTATGAATTTCTAAAAAATGTTTGCTGGGATAAAGAAAACGGCGGGGTGTACTGGTCTGTCAATTATGATGGCACCCCAGAAGAAACTTTGAAACATACCTATAATCAGGCATTTTCCATCTATGCACTTTCTTCTTATTATGAGGCAAGCAAGGACAAGGAAGCGCTTCAAAAAGCGTATCAGCTTTATGAAATCATAGAAAACAAAATGCGTGATACGCTTGGCTATAAAGAAGCATTTGACGCAGCGTTTTGCGAGATTGATAATGAAAAGCTTTCTGAAAATGGGGTTATGGCGCAGAAGACAATGAATACACTGCTTCATGTTTTTGAAGCTTATACAGAACTATATAGAGTAGATCACAATGAAGCGGTTGCGCAAAAAATCAAATGGATGATGGATTTGATTGCAGATAAAGTTTATAATCCACAGCTTCACCGACAGGAAGTATTTTTTGATGCGGAATGGAATAGTATGATAGATTTGCATTCGTATGGACATGATATTGAAACAGCATGGCTTGTTGACAGAGGTGTAGAGGTACTTGGAGATGCAGAGATTCAAAAGAAAATGTTTCCAATTACCAGCGATTTGACACAACAGATTTATCAGACGGCATACTGCAGTCATTCTTTGGCAAATGAATGCGAAAAAGGTGTAGTTGATACATGGCGTATCTGGTGGGTGCAGGCGGAAGCGGTTGTCGGTTTTTTGAATGGATATGAAAAAAGCGGCAACAAAGCATATCTTGACGCAGCAGAACATATCTGGAATTTTATCAGAACATATTTGATAGATGACAGAGATGGTTATGAACAAGGACGTGAGTGGTATTGGAAAGTCACAACAGAGGGTGTTCCTGACGAAAAGAAACCAATTGTAGAGCCATGGAAATGTCCCTATCACAATGGCAGGATGTGTTTTGAGGTAATAAGACGCGACAGTTGAGCCTGAGCATAGAGGCAAACAGGAAGGGTGAAGTGTTAATGGAGGTTAGAGATGGCAAATACTATTTTTGAACAAAATTATGCAATGGTAATGAAGAAATACGAGGAAACCGTCAGCCGAAAGAATATAAAAAGTGATTTTTATAATGGAATTTATGACCGCTATGAGTATCCGGTTTTGACAAGGGATCATATTCCGCCTTTTTGGAAATATGACATGAATCCAGAAACAAATCCGTTTTTTATGGAACGTCTTGGTGTCAATGCAGCATTTAATTCTGGCGCGATTGAGCAAAACGGAACGTTTTATCTGGTTGCAAGAATAGAGGGCAATGACAGAAAATCTTTCTTTGCGGTAGCAGAGAGCGACAATGGCATTGATGGTTTTCGGTTCTGGGATTATCCGATTTTGTTGGATGATATCTGTCTGGAGGAAACAAATGTTTATGACATGCGTCTTACAAAGCATGAAGATGGTTATATTTATGGTGTATTTTGTTCTGAGAGTAAGGATACAAGTGTCAATGACCTTTCGGCAGCAGTAGCGGCGGCAGGCATTGTCAGAACAAAGGATTTAAAAACTTGGGAACGCCTTCCTAATCTCAAGACGCTTCGTTCACCGCAGCAAAGAAATGTGGTACTGCATCCAGAGTTTATCAATGGAAAGTATGCGTTTTATACTAGGCCGATGGACGATTTTATTGACACAGGAAGCGGCGGCGGAGTTGGTTTTGGACTTTGTGATGATATTACCCATGCAGTGATTGATGAGGAAATTATAACCAGCAAAAGAAAGTATCATACGATTACAGAGGCAAAAAATGGTGCAGGTGCGGTGCCTATCAAGACAGAAAAAGGATGGATACATATTGCCCATGGTGTCAGGAATACAGCGGCAGGATTGCGATATGTTGTCTATGCATTCGCAACTGCCCTAGAAGATCCATCAAAGGTGATTGCAGAGCCAGGAGGATTCCTTATCGCACCACTTGGAAAAGAACGAATCGGTGATGTATCCAACGTTGTATTTACGAATGGAGCAATTGCAAGAGAGAATGGAGAAGTTTATATCTATTATGCATCAAGCGATACAAGACTTCATGTGGCAGTTACCACTGTTGAGAAGTTGATGGATTATGTATTTCACACACCGCAAGATCCGCTTCGCTCTGTGGAGTGTGTGGAACAGCGATGTGCATTTATCAGGAAAAACCTGGAATTTATGGAGAAGCATCAATGAATGCAGCAAACTATGGGATTGATTTGAAAAAGGGTGTATTAAATAAAGGAAATTGGTATCGTATCGCACACGTGATGAAGAAGGCAATACAGGGAGAAGACATCACGGTAGGATTTCTTGGCGGTTCTATTACACAGGGCTGCAATGCTTCCGCGCCAGAAACCTGTTATGCATATTTGGTGTATCAATGGTGGTGTGAAAAATTTCCCAAATCAAAGATTGCTTATATCAATGCAGGAATTGGCGGAACGACTTCGCAGTTTGGGGCGGCAAGGGCAGAGAGCGACTTGCTGTCAAAAAAAATTGATTTTACCGTGGTAGAGTTTAGTGTAAATGATGAGGATAACAGCCATTTTCTTGAAACCTATGAGGGATTAATTCGAAAGATCTATTACAGCGAATCCAAACCGGCGGTTTTAATCGTAAATAGTGTGCGCTATGATGATGGGAGAAATGCGCAGACACAGCATATAAAAGTAGGAAAAGCCTATGATATTCCGTGTGTCAGTATGAAACCGACCATATATGAAAAGGTTTTGGATGGTACATTTGCAAGCCGAGATGTGAGCGAGGATGATCTGCATCCAAACGACCTTGGACATTGTTTGATGTCGGAAGTTATTACAGATTTTCTGGAAGCGGTTTATCAGGGAGTTATCTATACTTCGGTTTCGGATTTGGAAACAGAAATGGTTGTACCAATATCAACAAATGCTTATGAAGATTCGATACGCCTTCAAAATGATAATAGTGATGGAGTTATAACAATAAACGAAGGTTTTCTGGCAGACAAAGAACCACAGTATAATATCCGTGAGATTTTCAGGTGTGGATGGACGGCACAAAGGAAAGGGGCACGAATCTGCTTTGCAGTGAAGGGAACCTGTATTGGCGTACAGTATCGCAAATCCGTCAGTAAGCCTGCACCAATTGCAAAGGCTGTGATAGATCATGATGAGACACATGCTGTCATTTTGGATGGTAATTTTGAGGAAACATGGGGAGATTGTTTATATTTGGAAACTGTGGCGGAACATCTGCCATATGGAGTACATATCGTAGAAATCGAATTGATACAGACACATAAAGAGGATAAAGTGCCGTTTTATCTAGTATCCATAATCAGTTCTGGAAAGTAAGCAGCAATATGTATTCTCGCACGATCAAGTACGAAGGGATTTCGGGAGTACACAAATAAAATGAATGGAGGATTTGAAGATGAGCAATGTAAAAATAATTGGTCCGGCAGTGCCCAATATGCCCTGGCAGGAAAGGCCAGAAGGGTTAAAAGATGCGCCTGTTTGGAGATATAATGAAAATCCTGTAATAGGAAGAAATCCTGTAAAAGGGGTGGCAAGAATCTTTAACAGCGCAGTGATGCCATATGGTGATGAATTTATTGGCGTGTTCCGCGGCGAACAGACAAACGGCGTTCCTTATATATATATGGGACACAGCAAAGATGCGGTTCACTGGGATTTTGATGAGGATAAGATTGAATTTGTGGACGAAGAGGGGCAGCCATTTATGCCAGTATATGCATATGATCCACGTCTTGTAAAAATTGAAGACACCTATTATATTATGTGGTGCGGAGATTTTTATGGTGCAGCAATTGGCATGGCAAAGACAACAGATTTTAAGACGTTTACGCGAATTGAAAATCCGTTTCTTCCATTTAATAGAAATGCAGTGCTGTTTCCAAGAAAAATAAATGGAAAGTTTGTGATGCTGAGTCGTCCTTCTGATAGCGGACATACGCCGTTTGGAGATATTTTTGTAAGTGAAAGTCCCGATTTGGTTTATTGGGGGAAGCACAGACATGTGATGGGCAAAGGAAACGAGTGGTGGCAGTCAGTTAAGATAGGCGGCGGCGCTGCACCAATTGAGACAAGTGAAGGCTGGCTGTTGTTCTATCATGGTGTAACAGGAACATGCAATGGTCTTGTATACTCGATTGGTGGTGCCATTTTGGATATTGAAAATCCTTCTATCGTGAAATACCGCTGCCAGAATTTCCTTCTGACACCGCAAGAATGGTATGAAGAGAGAGGGTTTGTGCCCAATGTCTGCTTCCCATGTGCAACAATTCATGATGCGCAGACAGGCAGAATTGCAATCTATTATGGCGCGGCAGACAGCTATGTAGGACTTGCGTTTACAGAAATTGATGATGTTGTTGGCTACATCAAGGAAAATAATAAGCTGACAGAGTCTGATAAGGAAATAGGAAAAAGATAATTATAGGAATGAAAAAGAACTTCTAACGCTTAGCAGAGATTTTGCGAAGAAGTTCTTTTTTATAATAAGAGGAAATTGTTTTGAGGAAGGGAAGGTAATAAACAAATGCTGCAAGAAAGATTAATTAGAGAAATACCAGAATTGAAAATCCATGGAAGAACAACTGCCTGCCTGGAACCACTGACACTTTTTTGGACAGCCAGCGGCTTTGAATGCAACATATCAGGTACAGAACTTTCTGTGGAAGTGGAAGTGACATATGATACTTATGAACCATGGTTTAGCTATACCGTGAATGGAGATTGGGTTGGCAGACAGATGCTGCCAAAGGGAAGATACTGGATTCCTCTTTTTCGAGGAATGAGCGCTGAAACAATAAAGAATGTACAATTATATAAAGATTTGCAGGCTATGAGTGATGATGGGCATTCTTTTATTCATATTCATGCATTGCGGTATGATGGCAGATTTTACCCTGTTGCAAAAAAAGCTCTCAAGTTAGAATTTATTGGCGACAGCATTACTTCTGGTGAAGGACTTTTTGGAGCGAAACAGGAACAAGACTGGATACCAATGTTTTTTTCTGCATTGCGGAATTATTCTTATCTGACAGCAAAGGCGCTTGACGCGGAATATCGCATTTTTTCACAGAGCGGCTGGGGTGTTCACAGTTCTTGGGACAATCATATCAAAAGTGCAATTCCGCATTATTACAAAGAGATTTGCAGTTTGATACCAGGTGCGGAAAATAGGCAGATTGGAGGAACTATACCCTATGATTTTGGAAGCTGGCAGCCGGATTATGTGATAGTGAATCTGGGAACCAATGACGCAGGCGCTTTTGAACAGCCAGGCTGGTTGGACGAAGAGACAGGAAAATGGCATAAAATGCACAAAAATCCAGATGGTTCCTATGCAGATGCCGATATTTGTGTTTTTAAGAACGCAGTGAAAGATTTTCTGGGGATTTTGCGGCAGTGTAATCCCAAAGCACAGATTATCTGGTGTTATGGAATGCTTGGAATCCCGCTTCAAATGCCTATTTGCGAATCGCTCTCAGAATATGCGGTACAGACAGGAGACAGAAAAGTGACTTATTTGCAGCTTCCTGATACAGATGATATAAATGTTGGATCAAGAGAGCACCCAGGACCTTTGTGCCATCAGCAGGCAGCGGAGGTTTTAGCGAAATATATTAAGCGTTTGAACATGGACAAATAGGCAAGTTGATGGTATACTGAAGGCATATTCATTCGTAACAAAAAGAACATCATAATGAAAATGGAGGAATACGGAGCGTGAGCAATTCTAAAAACCAGGAAATTTTATTCATGAACCCTGTATTTAAGCAGAATATATGGGGAGGAAACAGATTGGCAACGGAATGGGGATATGAGATTCCCAGCGATACAACTGGCGAATGCTGGGCTGTTAGTGCGCATCAAAACGGAGATTGTGCGATTAAAGATGGCACATATGCAGGAAAGACTTTGAGCCAATTGTGGAGAGAAGAGCCAGAACTTTTTGGTAATGTGAATAGTGACAGATTTCCATTGTTAATCAAAATTATTGATGCCAGAGAGGATTTGAGCATTCAGGTTCATCCAGACGATGTGTATGCTGCTAAAAATGAAAATGGCTCTATGGGAAAAACAGAGTGCTGGTATATTTTGGATGCACCTGAAAATGCGACGCTTGTGATTGGACACAATGCAAAGGATAAGAATGAGCTTATTGATATGATCCAAAATGGCAGATGGACAGATTTTCTTCGTGAAGTTCCAATCAAGAAAGGCGATTTTATTCAGATTGATCCAGGAACAGTTCATGCGATTAAGGGCGGCATTGAAATCCTAGAAACACAGCAGAATTCTGATATTACATACCGTGTGTATGATTATGGACGACTGACAGATGGCAAGCCTCGTGAGCTTCATATTGACAAGAGCCTTGATGTTATCACAGTACCTGCGAAATCTGTAGAAGACAGCATTATTCATGTCAGAGAAGATGTAAAGAATCAGTTGAATTCATTGATATCCTGCCAATATTATCATGTGTGGAAATTGAATGTTGATGATAATATGCAGTTCGCGCAAGAGCATCCGTTTTTGATTATGAGCGTGCTTGAAGGAGATGGAACCATTAACGGGCAGAAAATCCAAAAAGGAGATCATTTTATCCTTCCCAACGGATTTGGACAAGTGCAAATCCAGGGAAAATTGCAGATGATCGCATCAACAATAGCAATCGAGTAGGGAAGGTTTATCTTTCCCTACTCAATTTATGAAAATTGCAGTTTGCTCGTAATGGGAGGAGTGAGGATATGATAAAAAGAAGCGGACGGATACAGTCAGTATTGACTGCGGCAATATTGACCGCGGCGGTTTTGCTTTGCTGTAGCAGCCAAAATGCTGTGTTTGCAGCGGAAGCCATACAAGAAAATACAGCACCGACAACTGTGGAAACAGAAGAACCCGTCAAAACAGAAACAAATGATATGAATGTAAATCCTATTGAAAAGAAACCTTTGGTAGTCATTGACGCTGGCCATCAAATAAAAGGAAATAATGAGCGGGAACCAATTGGCCCAGGCGCAAAGAAAACAAAAGCCAAGGTAACAGGAGGGACATCAGGCTGCGTAAGTGGTTTAAAAGAATATGAGCTAAATTTGATGGTAGCACAAAAATTGCGTGTTGAGCTTGAAGGCAGAGGATATAATGTGCTTATGATTCGAGAAACGCATGAGGTAGATATCAGCAATAGTGAGAGAGCGGCGATTGCAAATGAAGCACAAGCAGATGTATTTATCCGCATTCATGCAAATGGTTCGGAAAAATCTTCTGTAAAAGGAGCAATGACAATTTGCCAAACGAAGTCCAATCCATATAACAGTGCATGGTATCCACTGTCCAGAAAATTATCGGATTGTGTCCTAGATAATTTGGCCGAAGAAACAGGATGCAAAAAGCGGTCTGTGTGGGAAACTGATACAATGAGTGGTATTAATTGGTGTGAAACGCCTGTAACGATTGTCGAGATGGGATATATGACAAATCCAGAAGAAGATCGGCTGATGGCAACAGAAGAATATCAGGATAAAATAGCGGTTGGAATAGCAAACGGAGTCGATGCGTACTTTGGATTATAGTTCAGCCATGCAAAAATGAGAAAAACGAGTGAAAATTCTCTCAGAAAAAATGCGTCGAAGAGACTTTAACTTAAGAGCTGTCGCGCAGCGACTACATAAAGTCTAGAAGACGCAGGAGAGAAAATTTCATGAGAGAAAAACGAGTGAAAATTCTCTCAGAAAAAATGCGTCGAAGAGACTTTAACTT
>CAJUKA010000017.1:0-22641 GCA_910586585.1 uncultured Lachnospiraceae bacterium | reverse complement strand
AAGAGCTGTCGCGCAGCGACTACAAATAGGAGGTTTATAATATGCAAATAGTATCCTTAGAACAGGAGCTTAAGGAAAATAATTATCCTGGCAGAGGTATTGTGATTGGCAAAACGAAGGATGGAAAAAAGGCTGCAATTGCTTATTTTATTATGGGCAGAAGCGAAAACAGTAGAAACCGTGTGTTTGTGGAAGAAGGCGAAGGCATTCGCACACAGGCATTCGATCCCTCAAAATTGAGCGACCCAAGTCTTATTATTTATGCGCCAGTCCGCGTGCTTGGAAATAAAACAATTGTGACAAATGGGGATCAGACAGACACGATATATGAGCTGATGGATAAACAGCAGACATTTGAACAGGCGCTTAGGACCAGGATGTTTGAGCCGGACGCACCGAATTACACACCAAGAATTTCAGGAATTTTGCACATTGAAAATGGAAATTATAATTATGCGATGTCTATTTTGAAAAGCAATAATGGAAATCCAGATGCATGCAATCGTTATACATTCGCATATAGCAATCCTTTAGCAGGTGAAGGACATTTTATCCATACTTATAAGGAAGATGGGAACCCATTGCCAAGCTTTGAGGGTGAACCAAAGCTTGTGGAGATTTTGGATGATATGAACGCATTTGGCGATATGATATGGAACAGTTTAAATGAGGATAACAAGGTATCGCTTTTTATCCGCTTCATTGATATCGAAACTGGAAAATATGAATCAAAAATATACAACAAAAATAGATAGAGGCAGAATTTACAATAGGAGTTAAAAGATGAAAGAATTAGAATTAAAATATGGCTGCAATCCAAATCAGAAGCCATCTAAAATATATAGCAAGACTGGAGAACTTCCAATCGAGGTGCTGAATGGAAAACCAGGATATATCAATTTCTTAGATGCTTTTAATGGATGGCAGCTTGTGAAGGAATTAAAAAAGGCTACAGGTCTTGTAGCTGCAACTTCTTTCAAGCATGTATCACCCGCAGGTGCAGCAGTTGGGCTTCCTCTGAATGAAATCGAAAGAAAAATATATTGGGTGGATGATATGGGCGAGTTATCGCCGCTTGCAAGTGCTTATGCAAGAGCTAGAGGAGCAGATAGAATGTCATCTTTTGGTGATTTTATTGCTTTGTCTGATGTATGCGATGTAGACACTGCTAAATTAATCAAGCGTGAAGTGTCTGACGGAATTATTGCACCTGGATATGAACCAGAAGCACTTGAAATTTTAAAGGCAAAGAAACAAGGAAATTATGCGGTTATCAAAATTGATCCAGAGTATGTGCCGGACCCTGTGGAAACGAAGGATGTTTATGGAATTACTTTTGAGCAGGGCAGAAATGAGCTTGTGATAGATAATGCACTGTTTTCCGAAATTGTGACAGATAATAAAGAACTTCCAGAACAAGCAAAAATAGATCTTGCAATAGCGATGATTACACTGAAATATACGCAATCAAATTCTGTCTGCTATGTAAAAGGTGGTCAAGCAATTGGGATTGGAGCAGGGCAGCAGTCTCGGATTCATTGTACTCGGCTTGCAGGAAACAAGGCAGATAATTGGTTTCTCCGCCAGAATCCAAAAGTGCTCAATCTTCCATTTATAGAAAAAATCGGGCGTGCGGACAGAGATAATACAATTGATGTATATATGAGTGATGACTATATGGATGTGCTCGCAGATGGCATTTGGGAAAAATTCTTTACAGAAAAACCAGAAGTACTGACAAGAGAAGAAAAACGGGCATGGCTTGATCAGATGACAGATGTATCATTGGGGTCAGATGCATTTTTCCCATTTGGTGACAATGTGGAACGTGCACACAGAAGCGGAGTCAAATATATTGCACAGCCTGGTGGTTCTATAAGGGATGACAATGTGATTGAAACCTGCAACAAATACAATATAGCGATGTGTTTTACAGGGATTCGGTTGTTTCATCATTAATCTGGAAATTTTATCGGAAGCTGACAGACGCATTGGCGATGAAAAGTCGGTGCGTCTTTTTCTTGGAAAAATATGTTTGTGGGATTTGATATGAGATTGTAAAGGAAAATGGGAAATATGAGCAAAGAGCCTGACTATGATAAAATTGTAAACCGCCTAAAAGTTGTTTTTCAAAAAAATGGCGTAAAAGAGGAAAGTGGTTTTCCCTTTTTTCAAAAGGCTAAGCCGGAGGACTTAGAATGCCTACTTCGCGTTTATGACTTTTTCAGCTATTGGACAAGTGTGTATCTTAATAATGAATTGAATTGCATCAAAGAGTGGGTTATACCTGAGCATATCATCGACTTTTATAAGAATTATGAACCATGTCAACAGCCTATGACGGAAGCTGGGATATCGTTATGTAACTTGGAACGGATTAAGGAAGAAAATTCATGCAGCGTTTTGCTGAAATACAAATTACTGATTATAGCAACCAGCATTGGAGGAAATCCTGTCTGCCTGGATTTTAACCAAATGAAAAACGATAACCCCGCAGTAATCATTATTGACAATGCAGATATTCCGCCCTTTGAAGAAATTGAGGAGTATTATTCCGAATATGAAGACATAGAGGAATTTATTCATACGATAAGTACATCATTTACCGATTTCCTATGGAAGTATTCGGCTGATGAATATGATGATTTTGAGGACATGTTTTTAGACGAAGACGAATAATTTCGGTTTGCAGGGCTGTCGGACAAGCATAAAACCAATAATTATGTAGAGATATTCAGTGGGAATACTTTTCCGAAAATGGAGAGCTATAACAAAGGGGAGGAGGCAAAGGCGTGATACAGGATTTAAAAAGTGGGATTTATCACAATGAATACAGGGAGCAAGGTCCTGTGGCGGGAGATTACATAATCTTTGCGAAAGGGCGCAGCATGCTTGTGAAAAAAGAAAGTGAAACGATTGTATTTCCGCGTTTTGAAGAGATTGCTTCAGAAATGGTTTACATATACTTATTTGAAATTGTTATAAACGGGAAAATACAAAAATTCTTTCTTGGCGAGGCGGACATGGTTTCTGACGGTTTACGAAACGACTATGATTACGGTCAACAGAATATGTTTCGCACGAAGGGACCTGATTATATGGCGTTTGCCGGTATTACAGCATGTCAATTGGCAAATTGGTATGCATCTACAAAATATTGCTGCTGCTGCGGCACAGCATTGGTACATGATACAAAGGAGAGGATGATGCGCTGTCCAATATGTGATGCAGTGTATTATCCAAAGATATCGCCTGCTGTGATTGTAGGTGTCATTGATCGGCAAAAAGAACAGATTTTGATGACAAAGTATGCAGGCCGTGAATACAAAAAGTATGCATTGATTGCAGGCTTTACGGAAATTGGAGAGACAGCGGAGGATACAGTAAGACGTGAAGTGATGGAGGAGGTTGGGATACAAGTCAAAAACATTCGTTATTACAAGAGTCAGCCATGGTCGTTTACTGATACGCTTCTTTTGGGGTTCTATTGTGACCTTGATGGAGATGACACAATTTTGCTTGACAGAGAAGAGCTTTCGACAGGTGAATGGCTGCACAGGGATGAGATACCAACGGTATATGATGGTATCAGCCTTACAAATGAAATGATTATGCGGTTTAAAAATGGAGAAGAATAAACCAAAAAAATAAACAGCTTAGAAGCTGTTTATTTTATGCCGGTGGCCGGACTTGAACCGGCACGAGGTTGCCCCCGGCAGATTTTGAGTCTGCTGCGTCTGCCATTCCGCCACACCGGCAGATTTTATAATGTCGTAACGACAAAAATTATAATAGCACATTTTGACAGGATAGGCAAGTACTTTTTTTAAATTTTTTAAATAATGTATAGATTTGGGTTACTTTTCACCCCGCGCCATGCACTTGCTGCATGGCGTCGGAGCAAGCGCCAAAATGCGTGCTTTTTAGCATTTTGTGTGCATCAATTGTTGCAATTCACACCGAAATCGTTGTAAGTATATGAGAAATCTGGCGTAAGTGTGAATTGTAACTAGATTTGAATTGATAAAGGTTTTGATATCCAACATCAAGGAGCGTATGAATTGGCACATTTTGAAATGATTTGCGCTATTGTTTATCAGTTAACAAGAAACCTTACGCCCGAAGAAATCAAAGAATCTGGTTTTGACAAATACTATGTTGATCATACATTGGCATTATGGCCGCAGGCAGCGGGCGGAATTCCATTTAATGCATGTGAATTTCAGTCAAAAGGGGATGTCATCACAGATTTGGTGGAAGATATGGCAGCAGATGCTGCGCTTTGTCATGCACAACAAAATTGTCAAAAACCATTTACTTTGTATTACGAAAAATACTTGACACAACGTATTACGAAAAATATAATGGTATGTAGATGCGAAAAGAGGTGTGCCTATGGAAAAAAGAGGGCGTCCAAAATCGGATGTTGTCAAAGAACGTATTGTGACTTTAAGGATGTCTGACGAGGAATATCATACACTAAAGGAATACTCCAAAAAACATCAGCAGACAATAACAGAAACAATCAAAACAGGGATCGATTTATTGTATAAAACACAAAGTGAATGACCAATATTATCATAATTTGTTTTAGAATAAGAAAGGAAGGAACAATATGGGCGGATTGGAAGACATGGATGATCTTGCGGCAAAGAAAAAGGATATGCAGGAACAGGAGATAGCAGATATTATCAAAATGCTGGACAGTAAGACAGAAAACGGAGTCAGCCGGATTAAAGTGAATGTGTCGGAAGGGCAGCAGGAGGGAACTGTAAGTACACAATATCACCATGGACGCTGTGATGTGGGCAGTCCATGGGCGCAGGGAACCGTAAGAAATTTTGGCTGTTGATAACTTAGCGCACATTTGAAAATTGTTGATATGATTGAAAATGACAGAAATGAGGGATAAAATATGGCATTAAACAAAAAGCCTGTAACAGGAATGAAAGATATCATGCCGAGTGAAATGCAAATACGGGATTATGTGATAGGTGTCATCAAAGAGACTTATGGCAGATTTGGTTTTACGCCGATGGAAACACCTTGTATGGAAAATATCGAGAATCTTAGCAGCAAACAAGGCGGTGAAAATGAAAAATTAATCTTTAAGGTATTAAAAAGAGGGGACAAGCTAAATCTTGAGACAGCGCAAACAGAGACAGATGTTGTCGATTTTGGTATGCGATATGATTTGACGGTTCCTCTTGTACGATATTATGCCAATCATGCAAGTGAACTGCCTGCTCCTTTTAAGGCGCTGCAAATGGGAAACGTATGGAGAGCGGACAGACCGCAAAAAGGCAGATATCGCCAGTTTATGCAATGCGATATAGATATTTTGGGAGAAGAATCCAATCTGGCAGAAATTGAACTCATTCTTGCAACGACAACAACACTTGGCAATCTGGGATTCAAGAATTTTGAAATTCGAATCAATGATCGAAGAATTTTAAAGGCAATGGCAAAATACAGTGGATTTGCTGAAGCTGATTATGACAATATATTTATCACACTCGACAAAATGGACAAAATTGGTCTTGAAGGTGTAGAAAAAGAACTGACAGAAGATGGTTATGACTGTGAAAGCATCAAAAAGTATTTGTCACTTTTCAAAGGAATTCAAGAATCAGACAATGCCTTTGCATTTATTGGAGAACGACTGGAAGGCTATCTTGAAGAGGACGTAAAAATAAGCTTTGGCGAGATTATAGAAAGTGTAAATGCTACAAAGGGTGATTATTTTAAACTTGTATTTGATCCGACGCTTGTTCGCGGAATGTCTTATTATACAGGAACAATCTTTGAGATAGCGATGCCTGAGTTTGGCGGAAGCTGCGGCGGCGGCGGACGCTATGACAAGATGGTAGGCAGATTTACGGGCAAGGATGTACCTGCTTGCGGTTTTTCTATTGGTTTTGAGAGAATTATTTTGATTTTGCTGGAGAATGGGTTTCAAGTGCCAAACCAAAGCAAAAAAGTTGCTTATTTGATAGAAAAAGGTGTTTCAGGAACAGCGCTTTGTGATGTAATTGCAGAGGCGCAAAAGGCAAGGCGGGATGGAACACAAGTTCTTGTAGCGCGCATGAACAAAAATAAAAAATTTCAAAAAGAACAGTTAATGTCAGAAGGATATGAGGAATTCAAGCAGTTTTATAAAGAAAGCTTGAAAAATTAAACGAGGGAGGAAAGGAACATGGCAGAGTCTATGAAAGGGTTGAAAAGAACCCACAGATGTACAGAACTTTCACTTGCCAATGTCGGTGAAGAAGTTACCGTTATGGGCTGGGTTCAGAAAAATAGAAATAAGGGAGGCATTATTTTTGTTGATCTTCGCGACAGAAGCGGAATTCTCCAGATTATATTTGAGCAGGGTGAAGATTTGAGCCGTGCGGTTGATGGTGAAAACTTTGAAAAAGCGGAGTCGCTTAGAAGCGAATATGTTATCGCTGTAGTTGGAAAAGTAGAGAAACGCGAAGGCAATGCCAATGCTAATATGAAAACTGGGGATATTGAGATAAGAGCGACACAACTTCGTATTTTGTCAGAATCAGAAACACCGCCTTTCCCAATAGAAATCAATTCAAAGACAAAGGAAGAGCTTCGATTAAAATATCGTTATCTTGACTTGAGACGTCCTGATTTGCAGGAAAAGATTATTATGAGAAGCCACGTCACAGCAAAAATCAGAGAATTTATGACAAAAGAAGGGTTTCTTGAGATAGAAACACCAATTTTGAATAAGTCAACGCCAGAGGGAGCAAGGGACTATCTGGTGCCAAGCCGTGTACATCCAGGCAGTTTTTATGCGCTTCCGCAATCACCGCAGCTTTTCAAACAGCTTTTGATGTGTTCTGGGTATGATAGATATTTTCAGATTGCAAAATGTTTCCGTGATGAGGACTTGCGTGCAGACAGGCAGCCGGAATTTACACAGTTAGATATGGAGCTTTCTTTTGTTGATGTCGACGATGTGATAGAAGTGAATGAAAGGTTGTTAAAATTTGTTTTTAAGGATATGATAGGAATAGACATATCGCTTCCGATTCAAAGAATGACATGGCAGGAAGCAATGGACAGATATGGTTCTGACAAGCCAGATACGCGTTTTGGTATGGAGCTTGTAAATGTCAGCGATGTTGTATCAGGATGTGGATTTAGTGTATTTACAGGTGCGCTTGAGAATGGCGGTTCAGTGCGTGGTATCAATGTCAAAGGGCAAGGGGAAATGCCGAGAAAGAAAATTGATGCACTTGTAGAATTTGCAAAAGGATTCGGAGCAAAAGGATTGGCTTACATAGCAATTCAGCCTGATGGCGCTGTGAAATCCTCTTTTGCTAAATTTATGACAGAGGAACAAATATCAGCACTTGTAAAAGCCATGAATGGAGAAAATGGAGATTTGCTGCTTTTTGCAGCAGACAAGAATAAAATTGTCTGGGATGTATTGGGAAATCTGCGTCTTGAAATTGCCAAAAATCTTGGTATTTTGGACAAAGACAAGTTCAATTTCCTCTGGGTAACAGAGTTCCCACTGCTTGAGTGGAACGAGGAAGAAAACAGATATGTCGCAATGCATCATCCGTTTACAATGCCGATGGAGGAGGATTTGGAACTTCTTGAGACAGATCCAGGAAAAGTACGGGCAAAAGCGTATGATATTGTGCTGAATGGTACAGAGCTTGGCGGCGGAAGTGTTCGTATTTTCCAAAACCATATCCAGGAAAAAATGTTTGAAATTATCGGTTTGTCAAAAGAAACAGCAAATGAGCGTTTTGGCTTCTTGTTAAATGCGTTTAAATATGGTGTTCCGCCTCATGCAGGACTTGCTTTTGGGTTGGATCGTATGGTGATGCTGATGACGCAAGCCGAATCCATTCGAGAAGTAATTGCGTTCCCAAAAGTAAAAGATGCTTCTTGCCTGATGACAGATGCACCCAATCTTGTAGACGAAATTCAGCTTGAAGAACTTGGAATTGCCATTGTAGAAAAAGAGCAGGATGAAAGTCAGAGTTAAAACACAATGGAGATAAAAACAAAAAAGACAAAAAAACTGAAAATTAAAAACCTTGCAAAAAAGAAAAGACTTGCACTTGAAATCATAGAACGGTTAAAAAATGAATATCCGGAGTCTGGCTGTACGCTGGATTATAATGAGGCGTGGAAATTGCTGGTAAGTGTGCGTTTGGCAGCTCAATGTACAGATGCAAGAGTAAATGTTGTGGTGCAAGGGCTGTTTGAGAATTACCCAAGTATTGAGGCATTGGCAGACGCAGACGCTGCGGATATAGAACGGATTGTCAAGCCTTGCGGTTTAGGTTACAGCAAGGCAAGAGACATCAGCGCTTGTATGAAAATGCTCCGAGATGATTTTAACGGTAGGGTTCCAGATGATTTTAATCTGCTGCTAAAACTTCCCGGAGTGGGCAGAAAGAGCGCGAATCTGATTATGGGAGATGTCTTTGGAAAGCCTGCCATTGTGACGGATACACATTGTATTCGGCTAACAAATCGTATGGGATTAGTGGACAATATCAAAGAACCAAAGAAAGTAGAAATGATATTGTGGCAGCTAATTCCTCCAAATGAAGGCAGTGATTTCTGCCACAGGCTTGTAGAGCATGGGCGCGAAATCTGTACAGCAAGAACAAGTCCTTATTGTGACAGATGCTGTCTGAATGATATTTGCAAAAAAAATATATAATAATAATCAGTTAAAAAAGCGTTGTCGACAGGCAACGCTCTAGTTGCTTATAAAAGGAGAGTTATGCTAGAGAAAGAAAAACTTACATTTCATCCGATTACAATAGCAGACAGAGATTGGATAAACGAAAAACTTAAAGAAGAGAATATTGGTGCCTGCGAATATACGTTTTCCAATAATTTTGTCTGGGCAAAAGTATATGATGTACAAGTAGGAATGGTCTATGGATGTGGCGTGATTCGTTACCGGAATCAGGAGAATTTTGAATATTCGTTTCCATTTGGAAATGGAGATAAAAAGGCTGCAATTGAATTGCTTAAAGGTATTTGTGCAGCGCATGGCCATGGACTTCGCTTATATCCGATCGTTGAGAAAGGCAGGCTTGATCTGATAGAGTGGTTTCCTGGCGAATTTGAAATTGATTGCGATAGGGATGATTTTGACTATGTGTATACAGTGGAAAAGCTGTCTACACTCAGAGGAAAAAAACTGCATGGCAAACGGAATCATATAGCACGTTTTATGGATGATAATGATTGGCGATATGAAGCGATGACAAACGATAATCTTGATGCGTGTCGTGAAATGGCAAAAGAATGGATATCTCTTCGGTCAGAAAAGTGGAATGACGAAATGGAGCAGGAGATAGGTGTGTTGGAAATTGCACTTTCTCATTTTGATGAACTTGGGCTTGTAGGTGGTATTTTATATAAAAGTGAAAAAATGGTAGCGATTACGATTGGAGAGCCTCTGAATGCGGATACTTTTGTTGTACATTTTGAAAAAGCCTATCCAGATTTGCAGGGAGCTTATCCAATGATTAACCAGCAGTTTGTTTTGCATGAGGCGCAGGATTTTACGTATGTAAATCGTGAGGAAGACACGGGAGATTTGGGACTTAGAAAAGCAAAGCTTTCCTATTATCCAGACATTTTGCTTACAAAATATTATGCGGTGCAAAGCCATGTCGTTTTTGCAAATGAACATGACAGGGAAAATGTTATGAATCTATGGCAGACCTGTTTTGGAGATGACTGGAGTTATATCCAGTTTTATTTTGAAAATCGGTTTGAAAACGAAAATATGTTTGTGATTCATGAGGATGGAAAGCCAGTTTCTATGGCAAGCATGCTGCCAGTACAAATAACAATCAATGGGGAATGGCAGAGTGCAAAATATGTTTATGCAGTGGCAACTCTGCCACAATATAGAAAAAAAGGATATGCTTCGGAAATCATAAAACATGCCGCAGATAAATATAAAGAGCCACTAATTTTGCAGCCAGCAGAAGAAAGCTTACATGAATATTATAACAGCCTTGGGTTTTCAGAGGGATTTGAGGAAAGCTCCTGCTGGGTATATGATGGAAATTGTACAAGAAGAGCATGTATCTTGGAATCAGAACAAAAATATGAAATTTTTAAGGCGGATACGGAACCATTAGAGATGCTTGAAACGCTTGATGGTTGGGATATTTCTGACATTGGCGGAAAAGAATACAAGGAAGTAAGAGATCGGTATTTTGAAGGGGAAGCTTATGTCGCTTGGGATGAAAAGGCACTGGATTATGCAATTCAGGAAAATGAATTTTGTAATGGCAAAACATTATTGCTGACAAAACAAAACCAAAATCAAGATAATGCATACAAAGCAGTGATAATGTATCGAGTGGAAAACAATAAATTAAATGTGGTGGAAACGACGCTTGAGGATTCAGAACTTCAAGACATTTTGCCCAAGCTTCTAAAATATACCAATACAACGAAGGCATTCATGAGAAATATGGGTGGGATGATTTGGCTACCGGAGCACTTAAAAAGTCAAAACAGTAGCAAAGGATATCTTGGTTTAACACTTATATAAGAACAGTATTTTTGTAATGATTAAAATTAATCAATAAAAATGATTAATTTTAATCATTACATTATTTCATAATAGATGATATGATAACTTCACATTACATTCAAATAAAACGGAGGACTTATCGATGAATAACGCAAGCAAGTATGAAAAAACGTATTTTCTACCGCCGGTCTGTACATATGACTGGGTAAAAAAGGATGCAGTCACAGCACCGCCTATTTGGTGTTCTGTTGATTTGCGCGACGGTAATCAGGCACTGATAGAACCTATGAGCTTAGATGAAAAACTGCAGTTTTTTCAATTGCTGGTTGATATAGGTTTCAAAGAAATAGAAGTAGGATTTCCAGCGGCTTCTGATACAGAATATGAATTTATGCGTGCGCTGATTGAGAAAAATATGATACCAGATGATGTGACAGTACAAGTATTGACACAGGCTAGAGAACATATTATCAAAAAGACTTTTGAGGCAGTTAAAGGTGCACCCCATGCAGTGATTCACCTTTATAATTCAACATCTGTTGCGCAGAGAGAACAGGTGTTCAAAAAAAGCAAAGAAGAGATTAAGAAGATCGCTACTGATGGCGCAGAACTATTAAAGAAACTTGCTTCAGAAACAGATGGAAATTTCTCATTTGAGTATAGCCCAGAAAGTTTTCATGGTACAGAGGTCGATTATGCAGTAGAGGTGTGTAATGCAGTTCTTGATATATGGCAGCCTAACTCTGATAATAAAGCGATTATTAATATTCCAACAACTGTTGAAAATGCTATGCCGCATGTGTTTGCTACACAGGTGGAATATGTGCACAAAAATTTGAAATACAGGGATGCCGTGACGCTTTCGGTACATCCGCACAATGACCGCGGCTGTGGTGTCTGTGATGCAGAACTTAGTATTCTTGCGGGTGCAGACCGTGTAGAAGGTACACTGTTTGGCAATGGTGAGCGCACAGGAAATGTAGATCTTATCACAGTTGCGATGAATATGTTCTCTCATGGTGTTGATCCGAAGCTGGATTTTTCTAATATGACGGAAATTAGAGAGAAGTATGAACAGTTTACACGAATGAAAGTACATGAGAGACAGCCATATTCAGGAGACCTTGTATTTACAGCGTTTTCGGGTTCTCATCAGGACGCGATAGCAAAGGGAATGCAGTGGCGTGAGGATAAGCAAACAGATAAATGGATGGTGCCATATCTTCCGGTTGATCCTAAAGATGTGGGAAGAAATTATGATGCAGATGTGATACGCATTAACAGCCAGTCAGGAAAAGGCGGCGTCAACTATATCCTGAAGCAGAATTTTGGCATTTCGCTTCCTTACTCTATGCGTGAGGAAGTAGGGTATCTTGTAAAGGACATTTCAGACCATGAACATAAGGTACTTTCACCACAGTGGGTTTATGATATTTTCTCCGAAAATTATTTGGATAATATGCCGCTGTTCCAAATAAACGAATGTCATTTCAAGCAGGTTGATGGAATTATGGCAGAAGCGATAATTACCTGCGGGGACAAAAAGATAACTGTTGATGCGAATGGAAATGGTCGTCTTGATGCTGTTAGCAATGCGATAAAACAATATTTTAATGTCAGTTACCAGCTTTCCGAATTTGAGGAACATGCGCTTACGCAAGGTTCTTCTTCAAAAGCGATCGCGTATGTTGGAATTACCTGCAATGGCGAGAAGTTCTGGGGAGCAGGAATGGATGATGATATCATAAAAGCATCGATTCATGCACTTTGTGTCAGTGTCAATAAGCTTCCGCAGATTCAGAGCAATGGAGCATGGCAGGATGAGCGCATGATGGAAATTATGAATTATATTCAGGGAAATTATCAAGAAGTTGCACTTAGTGATGTCGCAGAACATTTTCATTTGTCAGAGCCCTATTTAAGCAAATATATTCATGACAAGTCCGGAAAAACTTTTGGAGATATTGTGATTAATATTCGCTTAAAGAAAGCAAAAACGCTTCTGAGAAACGGAAATATGACTGTTGAAAATGTAGCGTTGGCAGTAGGATATCCCAATGTAGAGCATTTTAACCGGATATTTAAGAAAAAAATGGGTATGACACCTGTACAATATAGAAAAGGCGGTCAATAGCAGCAAGAAATGAAAGAAGAAATAAGAGCGATACTCCTGCAACATACAGATGACACCTACAAAGAGTTTTCGGCTAGCCTCGTCCCTGGAGCGAAACCGCTTCTGGGGGTGAGACTGCCTCAGCTTCGCACCATTGCAAAAGATATTGTTAAAAAAGGTACTGTGGGGGATTGGCGAGATGTGATTGTAGGATGCGGTGGAGAAAATGAGGACATTTACTTTGAGGAAACAATGCTTCGGGGAATGATAATTGGTTATGGAACAGCTCCAAAGGAGATATCCTGCAAAGAAGGAATGGACTATTTAGAAAGATTTATTCCACAGATTGATAATTGGTCTGTCTGCGATAGTTTTTGCAATTCATTCCATTTTGCAAATCGATATAGGGACGAGGTATGGGAGTTTATGCAGCCTTATCTGTATTCTGACAAAGAGTTTGAGGTAAGGACAGCAGTTATTTTACTTTTGAGTCAGTATTTAAAATACGACAAAGATAATAAAAAAATCCCAAGAAACAGATATGTGAAAATGGAAGATATTCTTCTAAATGCTTCTAATGAAAAACAATCTGTCAGCACAAAACAAAAATATCCTTATCTTGAAAAAATTCTGAAAGCATTAAACAGGGAATTTAAGCAAGGTTATTATGCGCAGATGGCTGCGGCATGGACGCTGGCAGAATCTTTTGTTTGTTTTCCATATGAAACATGGAGGCTGCTTGCAGAGGATTGTATGATAGATTCTTGGACTTACAACAAAGCGCTGCAAAAGATTCGGGAATCGCGCAATCCCGATAAGGAAGTAAAGGAGTTTATAAAGAATCATAAAATTTCTGTTTGAATCGGTAATATGACGTAGAGCCTCAAATATGCCTTGCTCACAGTCAGAAATTTGAGATTTCCAACGCATTTCATTGTAACAAACTGCTCTGACATGGAGGACAAGTATGAAAAAGAATATATTTTATTTACTGGCAGTTCTGTCTATCAATTTATATGGATGTACTACATTTGACAATAACAATGAGCAGCAAATACAAACATATATTGAGGAGATAAAAGAAAAGCAGGATAGCATTGAGGAGGAAACTGAAGCTCAGCAGAAAAAAGATATTGATTCAGATGAAACAACCGGCATGAATCAAATAGAAAGCATAGACTATCAGGATTATTCGGGATTTTGGACTGAGGGTGGTATTTCACATGAAGAACTCCTTCAAAATGGCGGTGTAGAATTTTATATTGAAATAACAAATGGCAATGAATTAAAAGGATATCTGTACGCACAGCAGGAAACTACAGAGCGCATTGCTGAGATAGAGGATATTGTGTGTGTGATTGAAGATGGAACATGTCGATATTCTTTTTCAGACGATGGATGGGGAGATAGCGGAACCTTATTGATTCAATTTGGACAGGATGAAATTGTGATTGAGGTTAAGGATTATGTTTTGAGTGAAACAAATATGATTGGCTTTGGAATTGATAGAACATATGTTTTAACGCGCGCACAAAGTACAAGCAGTTCAGAAGTGGAATCAGAATTATCAGATTCCGAACCGGAGATAGAGATATTGGAACAGTATCAGCCAGATTGGACAGAAGACCAAGTACTAGCGGAACTTGGCAAAAGAATAAAATATTATGAAAGATGTGAATTTTATTTAGATGTATTGCAGTATATGGAAGTTGTCAGGGAAGTGACAGATATTTCTATGTACATAGATCCTTTATATGAAACGGATAAACAGTATTACGCTAAGGAAGATTTTCAAGATGTTCCGCAATTGATTATATATCTTGCAAAAAATGAGATTTATGCGCGACATGGATATATCTTTCAGAATGAGAGTTTAAACAATTATTTTAAGGGACAACTTTGGTATGCACCATTGGTAAAAGCAGAAGAATTTGATGATAGTGTATTCAACGAATATGAAAAGGAGAATCTAAAACTTTTAGTGGAACTGTTACGATAATTTATAAAGGCTGTGGAAAATGTATAGACAAATTGAAATTAATGTGTTATCATTACAAACGTGATGTAACAATTTTGTAATATGTATTTTTGCACCCGTAGTCTAATGGATAGAACGGAGGCCTCCGACGCCTTTAATGCAGGTTCGATTCCTGTCGGGTGCACTTCCCTAAATGGGGTAAAGACTTGAGCGTGCCGAATAGGAGTAAATGATGGCGAAGGAAAGAAATAAGATTGAGCAGAATGATATACAGAATATAAATTCCAAATCAAATACAGAGGTATTGGACACAAAAGAGAAAAAAACAGATACAAGCAAGAGAGCAGCAGAAAGTAAAACAAAAAAGGAAGAAACTAGAAAAGAGGATACTGCTAAGAAAGAAAGTACTAGACAGACGGGTATTAGGAAAGAAAGTACAAAAAAAGATAATTTGAAAGAAGAAGAGAAAAAGAGAAATACGACACAAATAAATAAGACCCAGAATGCCCAAAAAGAAAATAGTTCAGCCAAAAATAATCAAACAGAAATTCGCGTAGCAGAAAGAAAAACAGAACCAGAAAAAGAAATCAGAACAGACAACAATAAAGAAAAAAAAGAATCTGCAAGAGAGTCTTTCACCCAAAGAGAAAATTCGAATATGTCTTCTGAAAATCTAAAGACAATTGCTATCAATGCATTAAAAATTCTGCTACCAATTGCGGCCTGCGTCCTTGTTATTGCAGTGATTATTTCTTATGTAGGCAACAAAAACGATGAGAAGACAGAGGAATCTGTGCCAAGCACAGAAGCAGGAACAGAGGTTGCCTCCCCTGCTGCAATTCAGTCCGACCCCTTATCAGAAAACGCCAATGCAAATATTAATGAGCTTATGGACAGATTCTATACAGCTATGGCAAATGGAGACATGGATACTGTAAGGGCAATTAGGGATGCGAATGATGATACAGAGATTATTGCATTTCAGGAAAAAAGTCAGTTTATAGAATTCTATGAAAATGTGAACTGCTATACAAAGCCTGGGATTGAAGAAAATTCTTATTTTGCATATGTGACATATGATGCGAAAATTAAAGACATCGAGACAAAGGCGCCGGGATTGAATGCATGGTATGTTTATACTGCGCAGGACGGCAGCCTTAAAATAGATGGTGACATGGAAGAAAATATTCTCGCAGCATTCAAATTGGTGACAATTCAGGATGATGTGGTCGATTTATACAACAAAATTAATGTGGACTACAAAAATGCCATTGCGTCCGATGCGGCATTGAATGATTTTATGGAACAGCTGCCGGAACAGATGAAAAATTCTGTTGAAGACGCCTTAACACAGCTTGGAGAGCAGAATGCGGGGGAAGGCGATGCGGAGGCAGATGCACCTAATACGGACGCTTCACAAGAAAATGTTGAACAGAATACGAATCAGGCTGTGAATCAAATAGTAAGAGCAACATCAACAGTAAATGTACGTTCGTCAGACAGCGAGGAAGCTGACCGTATCGGAAAAGTAGATCTTGGTACAGAACTGACACGTGTTGAGGAACGAATAAACGGTTGGAGCAAGGTTATCTTTGAAGGTAAGGAAGCATATATCAAGAGTGATTATCTTGAAGTTGTTACAGCAGATACAGAGCAGCCAGAGAATTCGGCAGATGAAACAACGCCGACAACAAATACTTCGACAGGTACAACTGTTGTGGCGTCAACCAATGTAAATGTCAGAAACAATCCAAGCCAGGATGCAGACAAGATTGGTACAGCACAAGGCGGAAATTCATATGAGCTGTTAGAAGACCAAGGTGAGTGGTTCAAGATTAATTATAATGGACAAGATGGCTATGTGAAGTCAGAATTTTTTGAATGATAAAGGAATAGAGTATGAGAGAAAACCCATGTGGCATTCGTGTTGCATGGGCTTTCCTTTATAAGGTTAGACTTTTTGTATCGTAACCTTTAGCAACAATCGTTGTTTTTGGGAAAGGCATAGGTTAGAGGAATGTTTAAACAAAAGCGTATCGGTATCATGGGAACCGGTAAAATTGCAAAAATTATGGCAGGCACCATTAAAAAGATGAAAAATGTAAAATGCTATGGTGTGGCGTCAAGAAGTGAAGAACGGGCACGCGAATTTGCAAATGAGTATGGTATCAAAATAGCATATACTTCCTATGAAGAAATGGTGATTGACAGTAAGATTGATTTAATATATATCGCAACACCAAATTCTGAGCATTATGCCAATATGAAGCTTTGCATAGAGAATGGGAAAAACGTATTATGTGAGAAACCATTTACAGTAAATACGAATCAGGCTGAAGAGCTTTTTGCACTTGCAAACGAGAAAGGTGTATTTGTGGCAGAGGCAATGTGGATAAGATATATGCCTATGCTCACAACAATAAAAGGCATTCTCAGTTCGGGAATTATCGGAGAACCTACAATGCTGACAGCAAATCTTTGTTATAACGTTTCCTATAAGCAACGCCTAACCGATCCAGAGCTTGCGGGGGGAGCATTGCTTGACTTGGGTGTGTATACTCTGAATTTTGCGGCGATGATGTTTGGAAAAGATATTGAAAAAATAGACTCCTCCTGTGTTCTTACAGAAACAGGGGTTGATGAATCAGAAAGTATTACAATCATCTATAAAGATGGCAGAATGGCGGTTCTTAATTGTACTATGAAGGGATTGAGTGACAGGCGGGGAGTGATATATGGCCCCAAAGGGTTTATCGAAATAGAAAATATCAATAATTTTGAGTCTGTCACAGTATATGATACGAATCGCAAGCCAGGGAAGTCTATAAAAGCGCCAAAACAGATAACAGGTTATGAATATGAGATTGATTCCTGCTTAGAAGCAATTGAAAAAGGGCAGCAAGAGTGCTGGGAAATGCCACATGAGGAGACAATTCGCATTTTGAAGCAGATGGATTCTCTTCGTTCACAGTGGGGTGTTGTTTATCCTTTTGAGAAGGAGACACATGATATGAACAGCGAAATAAAGGACGAAAAAGAAAAAATAGAGATTTTGACAGGTGAAGTAGAAGATACAATACGAGAGGATACTGATATACAGGCATAAACTGCTAGAATATGGTAATACTATAGCTATCCCAATCGATAAGAGTCAGAAAGGAAGATAGCTATGAAAAAAGATGATCAGGAGATTTTAAAGGAAGTTCAAAAAAATTCTGGTATGGCGATTAGCGCGATTGATACAATATCGGAAAAGGTTCAAAATGATGAACTGCTACATGAACTTTCGAAAGAAAGGCTTCTTTACTCTGTGATACAAAATAAGGCTACAGACAGGCTGCAAAGTGAACGTGCAGAAGGGTATCATGGCAGTGCGGTGCAGGATATGATGCTTAAGGGCGGAATACAGATGAATACCCTTACCAATTGTAGTGCGAGCAAAATAGCAGAACTTATGATACAGGGAAGCAACAGGGGGATTACAAGCATGTGGAAATCGATGAATCATCATCAAAACTCAGGGAATACATCTATGGAAATTGCAAACGAATTAATTGCTTTTGAAGAAAAAGCAATAAGCCGATTAAAGAAATTTTTATAATTGTTTGCGATTGTTCTGCTACAGGGTCTTGTATTGATGGTACAGACCTTGTAGATACATTTTGAAAGGATAAAACACATGGTCAGATTGAATAAATATCTAGCTGAATGTGGTGTATGTTCAAGACGTGAGGCAGACAGGCTGATTCAACAGGGGAAGGTGACAGTTAATGGCCAGCGGGCAGTAAGCGGTATGCAGGTGTGTGATCAGGATGTGGTAGAAGTAAACAGGAGAAAAATAAGACCTGTTTCATCAAAAGTGGTGCTTGCATATTATAAACCTGTCGGAATCACTTGTACAGAGAAAGATAAATATGCGGAAAAAACGATAGTAGATGCAATAAAATTTCCAGTAAGAGTCACTTATGCAGGACGTTTGGACAAAGATTCTGACGGGCTGATGATTCTGACAAATGATGGGGAACTGATACAACGTATGATGAAGGGATCAAATGGACATGAGAAAGAATATGTTGTAAAGGTTGATAAAGAAATTACAGAAGATTTTTTAGCGGATATGGCGAAAGGAGTATATTTAAAAGAACTTGACCAGACAACATATCCGTGTAAAATAACGCGCGTGGGCAAATATACTTTTAGGCTGATATTAACACAAGGACTTAACAGGCAAATAAAACGAATGTGCGAGACGTTGGGTTATAAGGTAAAAACACTTACGCGCATTAGAGTGATGAATATAGAACTTGGTGATTTAAAAAGCGGTGAGTACCGCGAATTGGACAGCAGAGAGTGTTTGGAACTGTACAGGCTTTGTGGTTTATCACACACAGAATCATTTTAGATACCAAAAAGATCAATGTACTTTCAAAGCCTCTTTGGGCCTGTTCTTGCGAGAGTACATATCAATGTCAGGAGGGAAATATGGAGGATAACAAACAAGCTTTACATAGAATGAAAGAATTGGTGGAAACACTGCGAGAAGCATCAAAAGTTTATTACGCACAAGACCAGGAAATCATGAGCAATTTTGAGTATGATAAGCTTTATGATGAATTGGTGGCATTGGAAAAAGAAACTGGTATGGTATTAACAGGAAGTCCCACGATTACTGTGGGATATGAGGCAGTGGACGAGCTTCCCAAAGAAGCACATGAGACACCGATGTTGTCTCTTGGAAAAACAAAAGATAGAGAGGAGCTTAAGAGCTGGCTTGGTGATAAAGAGGGGCTTCTTAGCTGGAAATTAGACGGGCTTACGATTGTTATGACATATCAAAATGGAGCGTTGTTAAAGGCTGTCACCCGCGGAAATGGTGAAGTGGGGGAAGTTATTACAAACAATGCAAAAGTATTTAAAAATATTCCTCTGCGTATAAAACATCAAGGAGAACTGATTCTTAGAGGAGAAGCAGTTATTACGTATGATGACTTTGAAAAGATTAACAGCAACATCGAGGATGTGGACGCAAAGTATAAAAATCCACGCAATCTTTGTTCTGGTTCAGTCAGACAGCTAAACAATCAAATCACTGCTGAGAGAAATGTGAGATTTTTTGCATTTTCTCTTGTGAAGGCAGACGGTGTTGACTTTGAAAATTCAAGGGAAAAACAGTTTGAGTTCTTGGTAAATCAAGGATTTGATGTCGTTGAATATATGAAAGTTAATGCAGAAAATATTGTAACTGCGGTGGAAGCGTATGAGCAGCGTATTCAGACATTTGATGTGCCATCTGACGGGTTGGTGCTAATCTATAATGATATTGAATATGGGCGTTCTTTGGGACGTACTGCCAAATTTCCGCGAGATTCAATTGCATTCAAATGGGCAGATGAAATCAAAGAAACCATACTGAAGGAAATTGAGTGGAGCCCTAGTCGTACAGGATTGATAAATCCGGTAGCTATTTTTGATCCGATAGAATTAGAAGGAACAACCGTCAGCCGTGCTTCCGTTCATAATATTAGCATATTAAAAGCCTTAAAGTTAGGAATTGGAGACAAAATTACAGTTTATAAGGCAAATATGATAATTCCGCAGATTGCAGAAAATCTTACTGCTAGTGATAATATAGAGATACCGCAAGTTTGTCCAGTCTGTGGCGGAGTGGCAGAAGTACGGGCAGTGAATGAGGTTCAGTCTCTGTATTGCACGAATCCGGAATGTGATGCTAAAAAGATTAAATCGTTCACGCTGTTTGTGAGTCGTGATGCGATGAGTATTGATGGCTTATCAGAGGCTACACTTGAAAAGTTTATAGCAAAAGGATTTATCCACCAGTATCAGGATATTTTTCATCTTGACAGGTATCAGTCAGAAATTGAAAATATGGAAGGATTTGGAAAACGATCCTATAAAAAATTGATTGATGGAGTAGAAAAATCTCGAAATGTGGAACTTCCGAAGCTTATTTACAGTCTTGGCATAGCTAATATTGGACTTGCAAATGCAAAAGTGATTTGTAAATATTATAAGTATGATATTGATGCGATGCGCCGCGCAACAGCAGAAGAACTAAGTGAAATTGATGGTATCGGAGAGGTAATTGGAAAAGCATTTGAAGATTATTTTGCAAATGAGGGTAATAATATAAATTTTGATAATCTTTTACAAGAGGTTCATATTATAAAAGAAGAGATTGATGAGTCTGAGCAGATATTAGATGGATTTACATTTGTTGTAACAGGAAGTCTTGAGCATTTTGGCAGTAGAAATGAGTTAAAGGATTTGATAGAAAAAAAAGGCGGTAAGGTATCAGGAAGCGTTTCATCTAAGACAGCTTGCCTTATCAACAATGACAATACTTCAAATTCGTCGAAAAACAAAAAGGCAAAGGAATTGAATGTTCCAATTCTTACAGAGGAACAGTTTATCGAGAAATATTTGCAAGAAAAACTTTCATAGTATGGATGTAGTTTGGTGAAAATAAGCGGACAGGAGAGTAAAAAAATGCCTATAAAAGTACAAAGTGATTTGCCAGCAAAAGAAATACTGGAGCATGAAAATATTTTTGTAATGGATGAAAACCGTGCAATGCATCAAGATATCCGCCCCTTGCAAGTATGCATCCTAAATTTGATGCCAATAAAACAGGATACGGAGTTGCAGCTTTTGCGTGCATTATCAAATACACCAATTCAAGTGGATGTAACATTTTTGATGGTGACAAGTCATGTGTCCTTGAACACGTCTGTAAATCATCTGAATCGTTTTTACACAACATTTGAAGAAGTCAAAAAGAAACGGTTTGATGGACTGATAATAACAGGAGCGCCTGTGGAAGATATTGCATTTGAAGAAGTGGATTATTGGGAAGAAATCTGCGATATTATGGACTGGGCAGAGGAGCACGTAACATCTACGCTTCATATCTGCTGGGGAGCCCAGGCAGGATTTTATCATTATTATGGGATACAAAAACGTTTGCTTTCAGAGAAACTTTTTGGACTGTATTCTCATAAAGTGCAAAATAGAAAAGTGCCGCTTGTACGAGGATTTGATGACTTTTTTCTTGCACCGCACAGTCGTCACACAGAAACGCCGGCTGTTGCTATACATAATTGTGATAAGATTACAGTTCTTGCAGAGTCTGAGGAGGCAGGTGTATTTTTAGCATATTCAGAAGACGGAAAAAAAGTATTTGTCAATGGACATCCAGAATATGACAGATATACCCTTGATGCGGAATATAAACGGGACTTAAGCAAAGGATTGCCAATCCACATTCCAAGAAATTATTATCCCAATGATGATTCAACCCAAAAACCCAGCCTGCAATGGCGTTCCCACTGCAATAACCTATATACCAATTGGTTAGATTATTACGTCTACCAGCAAACCCCGTATGAGTGGTAGGGAATCCGCATAATTGCTAGGTTTTATGCCTGTTTGAGGAATTATTAAAACTCACATATTTTCACATAAATTCACGTATTTTCACGGCTAAATGGTGTAGTAGATGGTGTAGTAACACAAGATAAATGGTGTAGTAAAAAATACAGAAAAGAGCCTTGATAATAATTGAATATAGTGCACAAAAATCCCTTTTGACAGAGGGATTTTTGTGTAATTATAATATTTATACTAAAAAGAGCGGCATCACTGCCGCTCATCTGGATTGATATTTTCTGGTGTTAATAAATTCAGATTTGATAGAATTTCTGTGATTTTCCTTGTGTCACACAATTCATTTTTACAATTCAAGCAACGAATCACATTTACTTTTTCACATTTTTCGATTTTTTCACTTTTCTGTTTCACCACTGCCGCCCATTGTCGTGGGAGATTTTTTCATTTACACACTGTTTGATAAATTCACTTAACTTCATTTTTTTCTTTATCAGCCGCCGCTTGCCATATATCTTTCATTCCCGGCTCTCCCTCTTTTCCTTTGGTAGTGTCAAATCCTACCTGATTTTTTGTTACTCAAACCTTGATTTTATG
>CAJUKA010000016.1 GCA_910586585.1 uncultured Lachnospiraceae bacterium | reverse complement strand
GCGGGCAGCCTGATTATTACTGTGAGGAATGTGGGGTATAAGCTGGAATGAGGCATAAAATAAACAGGCAATTCACCGTTATTGCACTTTTTTCCGTTGCGGTTACAACGATTGTTATGACTGCAGTGTTCTATGCACAGTTAAAAAAACAAGTCTTTTCTGACCTGGCAGTTGTGGCAAATTTACTGATTGATGAAGACTCTTGTGAGCGAAAAATAGACAATTTAAGAATTACACTGATAGATGCGGACGGTAAGGTTTTGTTTGATTCCACAGTAGATGGGCAGCTACTTGCCAACCACTTGAACCGGCCGGAAATTGTGGAGGCAATCTCTTCTGGGACCGGCATGGGAATCAGAAAGTCAGATACCCTGTCGGAGAGTGTATTTTATTACGCAAAAAAGCTGGATAACGGTCAGATACTCAGAGTAGGCAGGGAGGCACACAGCGTTGTGGCTGTTCTTTTGTCTGCCCTTCCAATGGTGCTGACAATGGCAATGCTCCTTGCAGCCATCTGTCTGATGGTGTCTCACTACCTTACTTCTGCCATTGTGAAACCGATTGATGAAATGGCAGGGGATATGGAACATATTGATGAGGCGAAAAGTTATCCAGAGCTAATCCCGTTTACTAGAAAAATCCGCTTACAGCATGAGGAAATTTTATCTGCCGCAAATATAAGACAGGAATTTACCGCCAATGTAAGCCACGAATTAAAAACGCCTCTTGCGGCAATATCAGGCTACGCAGAGTTAATAGAAGCAGGACTTGTAGATGAAAAAGAAATTAAGCGTATTTCAGGGGAAATCCGCAAAAGCGCGGCAAGACTGCTTGCCCTGATTAATGACATTATTAAGCTCTCACAATTAGATGCAGGAAATGCAAAAGATGTTCTTGATGTGGTAAATCTGGCAGAAATTGCAAAAGAAAGTGTGGAAATGCTCTCTTTTGGAGCAGCAAAAAGTGGTGTTACTGTAATGTATGAAGGAGATGACAGGGCGGATGTCCATATTGGAAAGGAACTTGCACAGGAGCTTACCTACAATTTGATTGAAAACGCCATCCGATATAACAAACCGAACGGCAAAGTGACTGTAAAAGTGCAAAAAGAGGGAACGCAGATTATCTTTTCGGTAGAGGATACTGGTATTGGCATTCCGCTGGAGCATCAGGAGAGAATTTTTGAACGATTTTACCGAGTGGATAAAAGCAGGTCAAAGGAACTTGGAGGCACGGGACTTGGGCTTGCGATTGTAAAGCATATCTGTAATCTGACAGATGCGGATGTGAACCTGATGAGTAAGCCGGGAATCGGAACGAAGATAGTTATTGTTTGGTGTAGGGGCAATGCGAACTTCGGTGTTTTGGATACGGTTTAAACTGGTGGCAAACGGCAGCAAGGTCTTGTAAAGATTATGCCGAAATGGTTATGTGAAAAGATTGGAGGTCGAAGACATGGAGACAGTCTTACAGTTATTTTTATTGGTCGCAGGGTTTGCGATGCTTATCAAAGGCGCAGATTTTTTTGTGGATGGTTCGTCAGGAATTGCTTCGAGGTTTGGGATTCCGCAGCTTGTGGTCGGGCTTACCATTGTTGCTATGGGAACAAGCGCTCCTGAGGCTGCGGTAAGTATTTCAGCGGCGCTTAAGGGGAATGCGGGCATTACCATTGGAAATGTGGCGGGAAGTAATATTTTGAATATTCTTATCATTTTGGGTCTTACGGCATTTTTGACAAAAAAGATAGTTCCTGTTGCATCTTCTACTATAAAATATGAAATGCCTTTTATGATTGTGATAATGTTAATCCTTCTTTGGATGGGATATGCAGGAAATGAAATTTCAAGACTGGAAGGAATTGGATTATGGGTTGTTTTTCTGTTGTATCTTTTCTATCTTTTAATGATGGCAAAAAAAGGTACTGACAAGAATTCAGGGGACGATAAGGGAGAAATTTTAGAAAGAGGAGGGAATAAAAAGGAAAAAAGTATGGCAATGCTGTTTTTGTTCACGGTTGTTGGTCTTGCGCTTATTGTAATCGGCAGCAGTGTCACTGTGGATGCAGCAACAGCGATTGCAAGGATCATAGGTCTGAGTGAGCGGTTTATAGGTCTTACAATTGTGGCACTGGGAACATCCCTGCCGGAATTGTTTACATCTGTTTCAGCAGCGAGAAAAGGCAGTGCGGATATTGCAATCGGAAATATTGTGGGAAGTAATATCTTCAATATTCTTTTTGTGGTAGGAACATCTGCGTTGATTACACCAGTAGTTTTCGAGAGTAAATTTATAGTGGATTTCATTGTGGCAGTGGCAGCGGGAGTGCTGCTGTGGGTCTTCTCTTTCAGTGGAAAAAGCCTGAACCGTGTGGAGGGTGGATTACTGCTGCTTGGATATTTGGGATATTTTATTTATTTACTGTGAATCATAATATGATTTATTGTCTTGTTGCCCTCTGCAAAATTTGAAATGCCTTATAGTAGGGCTCGCAGAGGGACAAATTCGGATTGAAATGTTGTGAGGGTAAATATAAGGGTAAGAGGATAAAGGGCGAAATAGGCTTTAATACTTAATATAGGAATTTCTGAAAATAAAATGTGTGCTATACTCCATTCATGGGAAACCATAGAGCCAAAGGCGGCTTTATCCCTCTTGTATTTTGCGGAGGGTTCAAATAGCCTTCCAGACGAAAGAAAGGAGGGCGATACAATGATTACATATTAGGATTTCTTTTTGTTCTGTACGTTCATCGTTGCCCTTATCAGTCTGCTTTATCAGATTTTTAAGGGAAAGAAATAGCCGCCACTACTTCCGAAGTGACGGCTGACCTCATTAAGAGGTTATAGCTTATTCAACTAAGGGGTAGAGCCGCTTCTATGGCTTTCCCTTTTTCTATGTTTAATATAGCACATTTGGCAGCAGGAATCAAGAGTTAAACACACGTTTATTGTACACTGATTCTTTGCGAATATAAAGAAGAAGTTTTTCAGCGATGCAAAGAATGTTTGGAAAGTGCGGCTGACGATTGTGGAGTTGCTGATGTTTTATATGTTCTTTCCGGCGATGATACCGATCCGGATAACCTAATTGATGAAGATATTGCCGATGAGGAAAAACAGCTTGTAAAATCACAATACTATAGGAGTTGAGAACTGATAGGATGATTTAATTTTTAAAGATAAAAGGCTTGCCCATGAATTTTTAAGTCATATAACAAAGCAGACAGACATAAATTTCCTATAAGTGAAGTATGAGGTCTGCTTTATGAAGCGTGTCAAGAAAAAAGTATATAGAATGGTATCCATTGTAATGTTGGTTGTAATGCTGTGTGGAAATGCAGCCTTTGCAGAAGAGGAAGCTGCCAAAAATACGGCAGCAAATGCAACTGGAATTACCTTGGCGTCTCCATCTGCTATATTGATGGAAGCGTCTACTGGGACGATATTGTTTGAAAAAAATCCCGATGAGATACGAAGTCCGGCGAGCATTACCAAAATTATGACGCTGCTGCTTACTTTTGAGGCGCTTGAAAAGGGCAGAATAAAGCTGGAAGATGAAGTCTGTACGAGTGCGTATGCAAAATCAATGGGTGGTTCGCAAGTATTTCTTGAGGAAGGTGAAATACAAACCGTAGAAACCTTGATTAAGTGTATCACAGTTGCAAGTGGAAATGATGCATCTGTGGCGATTGCAGAGTATATTGCGGGAAGCGAAGAAGAATTTGTCAATCAGATGAATCAAAAAGCAGAACAGTTAGGACTCAAAAATACACATTTCTTAGACTGCTGCGGACTTAGTTCCAACAAAGAACATCACACAACTGCAAGAGATGTAGCGCTGATGTCAAGAGAATTGATTACGAAGTATCCTCAGATTTATCAATATACCAAGATTTGGATGGAAGATATCGTACATGTCACCAGGCAGGGAAGCAAAAATTTTACATTGTCTAGCACCAATAAACTGTTAAAACAGTACCAATGGACAACGGGACTAAAAACCGGTTCAACAAATGCTGCAAAGTATTGTTTCAGCGCAACTGCCACAAAAGATGGCATCGATCTGATTGCTGTAATTATGGGGGCGCCTGATTTTAAAATTCGTTTTTCGGAAGCGCGAAGTTTATTGGAATATGGATTTGCGATGACAAGGCTGTATGTAGATGAAAATTTGGGAGATTTGGGAGATATTGCAGTCACAGGCGGCAAGGCAGAACAGGTTGCAGTAGAACCAAAAGGAACATTCCGGTATCTGGATATCACAGGGGCGGACTTTACTCAGATTGAGAAAAATTTTAAATATCAGGATGTTGTGTTGGCGCCTGTCGAAAAAGGGGCAGAAGTAGGACATATAAGCTATAGTCTCGGAGGCAGGGAGATTGGCAGAATTCCAATCATTGCTTCAGAAGAGGTAGAAAAAGCGTATTTTATTGATTATCTTCTAAAAGTGTTAATGAAATACTTAGTCTAATGTTTGTGTGGGTCATTACAGTTTTGCGAAAGGTAAATTTTACTGTTTCAATCTGTATACAGATGTGATATACTTTCAAAATACCCCTTTGTATTGAATGCTGTATATAGTAGGGGCAGGAAAAATACGCTGGCATTTTAAGAGGGTGCAGCAGCATGGAGGATGCAGATGCAGGACGTGTGTGGGATAATTCTATTGATAGCAGTGCTTGCTTTTTCGGTTCTTTTGGCAGTAGGAATCATAGATGGAAACCGCTTTGTGGTAGTGAGGGAAGAATTTGAACTTTCGGGATTAAAAAAAGGATGCCGCTTTGTGCTGATATCCGATCTTCACAACAAAGTCTATGGAAATCAGAATGATAGCGTTATCAAGGCCATAAGCGAAATAAATCCAGATTTTATCGTGCTTGCAGGGGACCTGGTGACATCGACAGAAAATGAAAATATAGAGCCTGGAATAGCGCTGCTGAATGCTCTTAGCCGTGACTATAAGATATATTATGGACTTGGCAACCATGAATCCAAGATAAAACAGTGCAGGGACAGATTTGGAGACAAATTTGACAGACTCAAAAAAGGGATAGCAAATCAAAATGTTGTTATGCTTGAAAATCAGGCTGTTGACCTGCCGGAGTACAATATACAAATGACAGGGCTTGACCTTGATTTGAATTATTTTGCACATTTTAAGATAAGAAAAATGGCGGATGACTATATGCAGAAAACACTTTCGCAGTGTGATAGAAGCAAATGCAATCTATTGATAGCACACAATCCAGACTACTTTGAAGACTATGCCAAATGGGGGGCTGATTTGGTGCTGTCGGGTCATGTGCATGGCGGAATTATGAGACTTCCTGTTTTGGGAGGAGTGATTGCTCCCACATATATTCTGTTTCCAAAGTATGACGGCGGCGTATTTCGAACAGGAAAATCTATCATGCTTCTTGGCAGGGGGCTCGGTTCTCATACAATACCACTTCGGATTTTTAATCCGGCTGAATTGTACGAAGTAACCTTAAAGCCAAAAAAATCTTGATATCTTAATTTTTTAGTCGGCAATTTGAGTCAGAGTTTCGAATATGCTTTGCTCGCAGTAAACTGCCCTGATATGGACGAATAGTGCGCACAGTTATTATTGCCTGCGGACTTCCGTTCGGTATTGCACAGGAGTCTTTCCTGTAGCTTTTTTGAAAGACTGCGAAAAATAGGACTGGGAGGAAAAACCCAGTGTAGAAGAAATCTGTGCAATGGAGTATGAGGTGGATTCGAGAAGGGATTTTCCTTCTTGAATCCTTTTTTGCAGCAGATAATTAATAGGAGAGAGTCCAATATATTTAGTAAAAGCATGTGCCATATAATATTTGTTCATATGGGAAAGTTCTGCTAGGGTGTCTAAAGTAATATTTTCGGAATAGTTTGCATCTAGATAATTTTTAATCTGGGTGCATTCTCTATTTATAACAGTATCATTTCCCTGTACAATAGAAAGATTGTCATTTCGCAGCATACAAATCAGAAGCACTTCCAGCAAATTTTGGCAGACTGTTTCATAATTTTCGTATTTACGAGAGATTTCTTCCAACATGATATTTAGATAGGCATAAATGTTGGCATGGTGCGTGTTGTATTTGTATACAGCACCAGAAGCAGTCTTCACACAAACACCATTTTGGGCAGAAGCAATATTTTCAAAAGAGAAAGAAAGCCCGTCGATGCCAAGAACAATATATTCAAGCGGAGTGGTATATAAGGATTTTTCCGTATGTTGTACTTGGGGATTGATGATAACCATGTCATTTTTGACAACTGGAAATTCTTCTCCCTCTGCGATAAAGGAACCTGTTCCATTTACAACATAAAACAACTCACTGAAAGGATGGGAATGAAGGATGCTCTGCCAATCCCCCTCGTATTTGGAGGTTGAAACATATAAAAGCTGGGATTGCTCAAAAGATAGTGGATTGTTATTATCAATGCGGTGCCGGGTACTTCCCATATGTATCCTCCATTCCTGTCAAAATCTGTGAAGTTGGACAAAGTACAGATTGACGACTCTTTATTTTAGTTTCGATAGATAACTTTACTATAACAGAATTTATATATTTTGTCCATGATACATGAAATAAATTAAAATATAAAACAAGCCCGATTATCTAAAATACTGAGAAAATAAGCAAATTAGACTCGAAACAAGAATCAATACTTGTGATTTTACATAAAAAGAATTATTAGATTTTGAATTTAATATCAAAATTGCACAACATATAAAGGCTAAAATATAATTGTATAAATAAAATTACACAAAAGCAAGATATATAAAACATCAAGCAACAATAAGATTGAATCTCTAAAAATTATGTTCTATACTAAGTCCATAAGTACGATGCAGCACATCAGGAAAATGAACGGAAGAAATTTTATGTTATCAATGTAGATACAGAACTTGTTGTAAATGATAGATGTAGCCACGAACCTGCTTTTTATAGACTGTTTGTTAAAAAGGGACATGTTGTGGCTGTATGGAGGTTTGTATATGAGTGTAGAAAATTCAGCTTGTGCCAGAATCAATGAGGCACTTGAGCAATTTGCGCTGCAAGGGAAACTGGTAGAGCAGAAGCCTTATGGAAATGGGCATATTAATGATACATTTCTGCTGGCATATGAGATGCAGGATGGAAATCAGAAACGATATATTTTGCAGAGAATGAATCATACTATTTTTAAACAGCCTGAGAAATTGATGAAAAATGTAGTTCGTGTGACAGAGTACCTTCGAAAAGTGATTGCAGAACAAGGCGGCGATCCTGACAGAGAAACCCTCAATGTAGTGCGTACAGCAAATGGAGACGCTTTTTATAAGGACAGCAAGGGTAATTATTGGCGGGTGTTTTTGTTTATTGAGCATACGGTTTGCCTAGAAAAAGTAGAAAGCGCAAAGGATTTTTACGACAGTGCTGTTGCCTTTGGAAATTTCCAGAAAATGTTGTCTGATTATCCCGCAGATCAATTGCACGAAACGATACCAAATTTTCATAACACTGCTTCTCGGTTTCGAGATTTTCAGAAGGCTGTGCAGTCAGACCGGCTTGGAAGAGCGGCGATTGCAAAAGAGGAGATTGCATTTGCACTTGCAAGAGAACAAGATACTTCTGTTTTAACAAATCTATTGAGAGAAGGAAAACTGCCGCTTCGAGTAACTCATAATGATACCAAATTGAATAATATTTTATTTGATGATGCTACAAAGAAAGCGCTTTGCATCATTGATTTGGATACAGTTATGCCAGGGCTTGCCCTCTATGATTTTGGGGATTCTATTCGGTTTGGCGCAAGCACCGGAGCAGAGGATGAAAAGGACTTAAATAAAGTCGAAGTTGATTTAGACTTGTTTGAAGCATTTACAAAAGGATTTCTGGAGGGATGCGGCGGAAGCCTTACACAGAAAGAAATCGAGATGCTTCCAATGGGAGCGAAGCTGATGACTTATGAGTGTGGTATCCGTTTTCTTGCAGATTTCTTAGACGGCGACAGTTACTTCAAGATTCACAGAGAAGGACATAATTTGGACAGAGCACGAACACAGTTTAAACTGGTAGCTGATATGGAAAAGAAATGGGATGCACTGACTGAAATTGTAGAAAAATATAAGCAGTAGGTAATAGTTCATCCTAGGACTTTGCATTTACTGCAAAGTCCGTAAGAACGCATAGCGGCTGAGATGCATCAAGCCACCACGAAGTGGTTTTGCATGGCTTGATGCCGTAACAGGAAGCCGGAGGCTGAACTGTTACCAGTAGTTTAATACAATATGATTTTGTATTGACTTCTAGCCTCACAACTGTTAACCTATTATAAAAAATAAGTTAACATTGGAGGCGGATGGATGCATTTTACAGAAGAATTCAAACAAAAAATATATTCGGGTTTTGAGATTACAAGAGATGAGGCAATTGTACTTGCAAATGAGCCATTAGAGGAGCTGACAGCAGCGGCGAATGAGATTCGGGATAAAATGTGCGGAAATCGGTTTGATATGTGTACAATTATCAACGGAAAATGTGGAAAATGCTCAGAGGACTGTAAATATTGTGCTCAGAGTGCACACTACCATACAAATTGTCAAGACAGCTATCCTCTTTTATCAACAAAAGAGCTTTTAGAAGGTGCCAGATATAACAAGGATCAAGGCGTTCTTCGATATTCTATCGTTACATCGGGAAGATGTTTGTGTGACAAAGAAGTGGATCAGGTGTGCGAGAGTATCCGTGAAATTCGCAGACAAGTAGATATTGCGGTTTGTGTATCATTTGGATTATTGGAGGAAAAACAGTTTCAAAAGCTAAAGGAAGCAGGTGCTTCGCGAGTGCATTGCAATCTAGAAACCTCTCGTAATTTCTTTCCAAAAGTTTGTACCACACATACTTATGATGAAAAAATAGCAACCATCCAAGCGGCCCAAAGTGTAGGATTCAGTGTGTGTTCCGGCGGTATTGTAGGGATGGGCGAGACAATGGAAGATCGGATAGACATGGCACTGACATTAAGAAAATTAGGGGTGAAGTCTGTTCCTGTTAATCTTTTAAATCCTATAAAAGGAACGCCTTTTGAAAAGAATAGCATTCTTACAAAAGATGAATTTTGTCGTATCATTGCAATCTTCCGTTTTATCATACCGGATGGAGATATCAGGCTTGCCGGAGGTAGAGGACTTATTGGTGATAAAGGAGAAAAATGTTTTCAAAGTGGAGCGAATGCCGCGATTACCGGGGACATGCTGACAACAGCAGGCATTACCGCCGCTGCAGATATGGAATTGGTTCGTACCTTAGGCTATGAGGTAAGAAAATAACTCAGGATATTTGATTGCTTTGTAGAATATCAGGCAACCAAAGAGGCGATGGATATGGCTAATAAAAACGCAATGTGGTATCATACTATTGATGAATTTATGTTTTACAGAAGAGGGAATGATGCATGTATAGGATTGGAATCTGTGACGATGACAAAGAACTATGTTCTGGATTAGAAGAACAGATTTATTTTATAGCAAGCGAATTGTCAATAAAAGCAGATGTTGCAGTTTGGTATTCTGGTGAAAGTGTATTGAATGATTTGCACAAAGGCGCACAGTTGGACTTGATTTTTTTGGACATTGAATTGGTACAGGCAGATGGTATATTAGTAGGGAAGTTTATCCGTAATGAGATGGAGGACATCCATACCCATATTGTATACATTTCTTCCAAACAGACATACGCAATGCAGTTGTTCAAGATTCAGCCTCTTGATTTTCTGGTAAAGCCCATATCCAGTGAGCAGATAAAGGAAGTTCTTATCAGAAGCATCAGGCAGAAGCAAAGCCTTAAAAGTTACTTTGAGTACCAAAAAGGGGGTGCAATATTTAGAATTCCTACAAAGGATATTGCCTATTTTACAAGTATGGATAAGAAAATTCGACTTACCACCGGAAACGGCGAAGAGGAATTTTATGGAAAGCTGAAAAATATCATGGAAGAACTTCCTGCCGATTTTATGATGATACACAAATCTTATATTATTAATCAGTTATACGTCTGTGAATACTCCTATGACTACGTGAAAATGTTCAATGGAACTGTTTTAAGTATCAGCAAGCCATATCGGAAAGAAATCAGAGAAAAAATAAAGCGATATCGGAGAGCAGAAATATATGGTGAGTTATAGCATCATATCTGAGCTGATTATCAATATCCTGCAGGTTCTGCTGATTAGGAAAATGATGGAACTGTTTCTGCCTGCAGCTGATGAAAACAAAAAAAAGATGGGAACTGTTTTTGTGTGCTATTATTTGCTGACGATTGTACTAATTAGTATTTTCCATCGAGCAGCGGTATATGGTATCTGTAATTATCTGAGTATTATAGGACTAACCCTTTTTTATCAGGGGTCATGGAAAAAACGGTTCTGGGTGTCGCTTGCGATATTTGCTACTGATCTGGCATGTGCCCTTGTGGTGTATTTTGCTTTTGCTCAGAAGCTTATCGAGCATCAACAGGCAGTCCGGACACTTTTGCTCCTGATCTGTGTCACATTAATCGACCATATAACTTATCCGGCGGACAGCGGGGAAATCGTGTTTGATAAAAAGCAGACCTGCATTCTGATTATGGTTCCCGCAGCAAGTACATTTATTTTATGTGTTTTGCTGTATGGAAGATATGAGGGTGTTGCGCCTATGCTGATATGTATATCCATACTTATTATTAACTTGGGCATATTTTATCTTTATCATATGATGGCGGAAAACTATAGGAAGTTAAGGGAAAATGATATATATCGGCAACAGACGTTCATATACCAAAATCAGTTGGATGTCATCATGGAATCTCAGGGGCGTATCCGGGCATTAAAGCATGATATGAAAAACCACATCATAGCGCTTCAACTGCTTTTGCAGAAAAAGGATTTTGAAAAAGCCTGTAAATATCTTGATTTCATGCAGGATTTTATGGCGAATCCGTCAGAGTATATTGCCACGGGAAACGAATCTGTTGATGGCTTGCTGAACTATAAGCTGCAGAGGGCAAATGAGATTCTAAACGTGGTGGAGGCAAGGGTAAATATACCAGAAAAACTGATGCTGCATTCTTTTGACTTGAATGTGGTATTGGGGAATCTGCTTGATAACGCAATAGAGGCAGCAGTTCAGACAGAAGAAAAAGAGCTGAAAATGACAATCAAACTTGAGAAGGGAATTTTGTTTATTCATATCCACAATAGCTGCCTAGGAATTAAGAATGGAAGGTTAAAGCGTCTGGAAACCACAAAGGAGGATGCGCTAAACCATGGAATCGGCTTGGGCAATGTGCAGAGAATTATTGAAAAATATCATGGAGATATGGATCTGATATGTGAAAACGGATATCTGGAAACCGATATCATAATGTATATAAATGAATTGTAATTTGGGGAAACGTAGGTCTGACCAACGCTTCCCCAAATCTGATTTCGGCAAAAATATGGTAGAATTTCGGCAAAATTCAAAAAACCTCCTATTTATGTGGTATGCTTTGAAAGACATGCGAAAAGGAATTGTCTGACCATAAATAAGAAAGTCTTTTTACAATTTCAAAGGTCGGTCAAAAGCAGGCATGGCAGAACACAAACGAATCTTACAGGGAGGTATCAGTATGAGAAGGAAGAGTTTATGTTTCACGATAGCGGCAGTGCTTTGTATGTTTGGTCTTACCGGCTGTCAGAAAGCACCAGATGTGGTGGAGAAAAATGGCATTATGCACGCGCAAGGCGATATGGAAAAGCAGGTGCAGGGCATTGCTGCAGAATGCTCACAGGAGCAGATGCAAGCGGGAGACGGGCTTGATAAGGAGGCAGGCCAATATCAGGGCACGGTAGGCACAGACAATAATATTATAAACATAAACGCCGAAATTCCCGCGCTGCCTGATCAACTGTACATCATTACGATGAAGCCGGACGAGGGGCTTGACAAGGATATTCTGCTCGCCTTTCTTGACAGCGAAAGCGGCAGCGTAGAGGACACTTCTCAGGAACTTTTACAGGAGATAGAGGAGAGCGACAGATATAACAGTACCCCTGATGAAAACGGCGAAAGATTTTTATACTCCAAATTCGGTGACCATAGCGCGAACCGGCTTGGCGACAGGAAAAAGGAGGCATCGTTTTCGCATCATACATCAGCGTATTATTTGAATTATGGGTTAAGGGAAAAATATTTCGAGGTGTACAGTAAGGATGAGGGATACAGTAAGGATGACAAAGAAACGCTCGTTTCCCAGGAGGGGATGGATGAAGGCAGCTTTTCGGCAGGCAGGGCCAGGGAAATACTTCTGGACAAGCTGAAAGCCGTGGGAGTAAGTGAGCTTGCTTTTCAGAAAATATATTATATTGAGGGTGATGATTCCAGCTTTTACCAGATGGAGTTTGTGCCCGCTTATGATGGAATCGCGGTGGACATCGGAGCCGACAGCTATGCGCTGGGACAGGTATCGCCAAATGGGTATGCAATTGTTTCCGGGGAGGGCGTGGCGGAGGTCACCCTTACCAATTTCTGTGGAAGGGTGACGAATAAAGAGCCTGTCACGGTGATTTCTTTTGAGCAGGTTCTGGAAATATTGGAACAGTATCTGGATAGCGGTATACTAGAATCGGATGGTACGATCATATACGATAGAGTGGAATTAAATTATTATCCAGTGCCCAATTCCGCGCCTGCTTTGGATGAGATAGAGTATAAACCCGAATTGGTGCTTATGCCCATATGGCATATCTATATGCCCCTTGACGAATATGTGGAGGGAGACTATGGCGATGCCGTGGGGCCAGTCCACATATGTGTGAACGCAGTCACAGGGGAACTGGAAGAGGCTGACTAGGAACATTGATAAAAGAAGGAAATTGATAGAGAGTGTGAGAAGGTATATGAAATTTCTATGGATGGATATCAAAAGAAGCTTTGCGACTTCGGGATTTTTTGCGGGTATTTTTGGCCTTGGAGCATTGCTTATGTATAATTTTATCACAGAATCGTTTCATTCGGGTAGTCCCTATTATGCTATCGTGAATATACTGGCCACATCGGGTTTTACCGTGTTTCTGCCTGTGTTTCCAGTGTTGGGGTATGCGGCTTGCTTTTGCGGGGAGTATGAGAGCGGGTATTACAGGCTGGTTCTTGCCCGTATGAAACCGCAGAAATTTGCCCAAATTCGAATTATCAGTGTTGCGCTTTCGGGAGGAGTCATCGTTGCGCTTCCTTATCTTTTCGTATGTCTTGTGGCTGTGTATCTGGAGTCGCCGGGTGTGGCTGATGCCAATTTCCTGGGATTGGACGCTTCGGGAGTGAATGTTTTGAGGGTGGAGACAAATATCGAAATGGTGGCGATAGGTCAGAACTATGGACTTGGCATGATGGTGGCAGTCAAAGTGTTGCTGGGGTTTCTGTTCGGAGCTACATGGGCTTTGGTGGGATTGGCGTTTGCGGTGTGGATGCCAAATAAGTATGTGTCACTGATTGCACCCTTTGTCTTATACCAAGCTCTTTATATATTGATGCCCAACTGTTTAAATCCCGCCCTGCTGGTGCGTGGAGACGATATAGGGCATTTGCTGTCGGTTGCGGCAGAGTGTATCTGGCTTTTTGCCGCTGCTGTGGCGGTTATGGCAGGATTCAGGAGGAGATGCAGGGATGAGTAAGACGATAGGGAGTACCAGGGCAATTCTTATTGCCTTTGGGATGTTGAAACAGGAAATGGGCAGTGTCAGGGTAATGCTAGGATATCTGTTGGGAATGACATTTCTGGCTATGGGAACAAATGATTTCCTGCGATATGCAATGGGGATTAGGGAATCTGTTAATATTTGTGAGAACTTTATTGTCACCGCAAATCAGGGGATGGCGTGCAGGTTCTGGATTCTGGGATATCTGCTGGTCATAGGGGATGCGCCTTTTGTCAAAGGAAATACCTATATGATACTGTATCGCAGCGGCAGACAAAGCTGGAACATGGGCATGTTGTTTTATGTTTTCATGCAGGCACTTCTGTATATCACGTGTCTTGCTGCCATTTCAGTTGTTGTCAGTGTTCCTTTTGGATTTTCAGGAGAGTTTTGGAGCAGTCCCGTCTATATTCTGTCAACTGTTTCCTCAAATGCGATTGCAGAAAAATATCATATTTTCTTTGATGGCGCAGCAATGATGAAATTTATGACAGTTCCTCAGGCGTTTGGTATTACCTTTTTGTATATGCTTTGTTATTTCGTTTTTCTGGGAGTCCTTTTGTATCTGTGTAACCTTGCATTTGGCGGTTTTTGGGGATTGGCGGCGGTGGCAGTGGTGCATTTGGGAGGCGTTATCTTATCCTCCGTGGGCAGTCTGCGTCAGAGTCCGGTGTATTATGTGGACGACATAGGCGGAATCTGGAAATATCCTTGTATGATGCTGGTTTTCATTCTTGTTATGGCTGCAGCGTCAGTATTTGCCATAAAGAAAGTGGACCTTCACGCAAGATAGATGTTAATTTTGTTTATGCTGAGTATCATTTTTTGATAGGCAAATAGCAAAACAGTGAGGTATATTATGAATCAGAGTATGATTTTAAACTTTTTTGGAGGAGTTTCACAGGACGGTTCAAGCTGGGCGGTAGATTTTGAAAAGGTATTACAAGAACTGGCAAGTTGGCTTTTGCCCATTGGCATCTGCCTGCTGGCGGAAGGTTTCTGGCTTGAAAAGTGGAGGAAAATAGAACCTCTTGCATGTTACCGTTATGTGACAGTCAAAAAATGGTGGCGATGGAAATTTCTCAGAGTTCTACGAAACAGTGTATTGGCGGTGGTAATTTTGTTTATCACAGCAATAGCGGCTGATGTTGTGAACCTTGGGGAACTTTCAGAAGAAAAATGGAAAATGTTTTTATTATGGTCTATACATCTTATTATGACAATGATTTTTTTTCTTGTACTGGATTTGACAAGGTTTAGGAAACTTGCGCCTGCCGTTCTGTTACTGTTGGAAGGAATTACTTTTCTCGCGGGCTTTTCAAATATGAGAATAGCCCAGTTTATGTATGGAATGTGGGGGATGTATTTTCAAAGCAAATGGTATTTTGGGGAGACGGGAGTTTCTGTTCTGCTTTCCCTGTTAACCGAGATGGCGCTGATTGCGCTTGTTTATCTGGCTGGAAGAATTTTTCTGGAAAGGAAAATCTAGGACAGATAGAAAACAGAAAAACATGAGGAATCGTTGATACTGGAAATTTTAGTCAGGAGAGAAAGGGAGCTTTTGTATGACAGAGATTATCAGGATTGAGAATTTATCGAAAAAATTTGGTGATGTTACTGTGCTTGAAAATGTTAATCTGGACATTGAAAGAGGAAAAATTTATGGAATTATGGGAAGAAACGGTTCTGGAAAGACAGTTCTGTTTAAGCTGATAACAGGTTATTTAAAGCCTACCAAAGGACGTGTTATTGTATGTGGAAAAGAGATTGGAAAGGATACGGATTTTGCGGATAATATAGGGATTATTATAGAAAATCCTGGATTTTTAAAGGGGTATACAGGATTTAAAAACCTTGCATATTTGGCAAGCATACGCAATGTGATCGGAAAAAAGGAAATCAGAGAGAGTATGGAAAAAGCAGGGCTTGACCCGGATAGTCATAAAAAGGTTGGGAAATATTCATTAGGAATGAAACAGCGTTTGGGTATAGCGCAGGCTATCATGGAAAATCCTGAAATACTGATTTTGGACGAGCCAATGAACAGTCTGGATAAGCAGGGTGTGGAGGAGGTCAGAGGGATTTTGATGGGACTGCGGGATTTGGGAAAAACAATAATACTTGCAAGCCATAATAAAGAGGACATTGAGATCTTGTGTGATGAAGTGTATGAAATGGATCAGGGAAGATTGGAAAAGCAGGATTGCTAATTCGAAGGTAGTTAAGTTTTTCATAGATTTACATATTTTGGCTGTAATGATAAAATAATTTTAAATAGGAAACTGTTACACTTTTTGTGTGCTGGAGGTAGAGATATGAGACGCAGATTTAACATAACAGGTTCATGTAGTCCGCAAAGACATTATATGGTCCAGTTGGACAATCGACTGGAAAAGATTAAGGAGGACTTTGTAGATTATGGCAGTTATTTTGTCATTAACAGGGGACGTCAATATGGAAAGACGACAACGCTTAGAGCTTTAAAACAATATTTAAAGGGAGAGTATATTGTTGTATCATTGGACTTTCAGGAACTTGGAACGGAAGAATTTGCAGACACTGTGACTTTTACGCGTGCATTTGCCGATGTTTTTGCCAGGGCGTTTAAGATGACTGAAATAAGCGGAATGAGGGAATTGCTTGAGCCGCTGAACGAGATTCGTGAAAGACATGATATTGGTTTAAAAGACTTGTTTGTGCGGTTAAGCGGTATGTGTGAGAAAAGTCCGCGTCCGATTGTGTTGATGATTGACGAGGTTGACAGTGCGGGCAATAATCAGGTGTTTGTTGATTTTTTGGCGCTTCTTAGAAAATACTATTTAAATCGTGATGAAACGCCGATTTTTCATTCCGTAATTCTGGCAGGTGTGTATGACATAAAAAACCTCAAATTAAAGTTGCGTTCTGATTCGGAGCATCAGTATAACAGTCCATGGAACATTGCCGCTGATTTTGATATAGATATGAGTTTTTCCGTGTCTCAGATCGAGAATATGTTGGAAGAATATGAAGAGGAAAATAAAACGGGAATGAATATAAAAGGAGTAGCGGAAGAAATATATCAATATACATCAGGTTATCCTGTCCTTGTTTCCTCAATATGCAAACAGCTTGACGAAAAGATTTTTGGAACTGTAGGCTTTGAAACAATGCAGAAAACATGGACAAAGCAAGGAATTGAAAGGGCAGTAAGCAATATATTGAGAAAAAGCTCGCCGCTGTTTGAAAGCATGACAAAGCAGCTTGATATTTATAAAGACCTGCGTGGCATGATAGAAGACATTATATATCGCGGAAGGAAAGTAACATTTAGTCCTGAACAAAAGTCGATTAGCCTTGGGCTAATGCTTGGTTTTTTGAAGGAGGAAAACAGTCGTGTGTCAATAGCAAACAGGATGTTTGAAATGTGTCTGCTAAACTTGTTTATGGCAGAAGAATCGGGGAGCGATATCTATGCGCAGGGAGGCAGCGACAGGGTTGGCTTTATCAAAGATAATATGTTGGATATGACGCTTGTCCTGAAAAAGTTTGTTGAGTATTTTACAGAGATTTATGGACAAAGCGATCAGAAATTTATTGAAAAACAGGGCAGAAAAATTTTTCTGATCTATTTAAAGCCTATTATAAACGGCACAGGGAATTACTATCTTGAGGCACAGACAAGGGATGAAAGACGCACCGACATCATAGTGGATTATCTTGGAGAACAATTCATTGTCGAACTTAAAATTTGGCATGGCAGCGAGTATAATGAAAGAGGTGAAAAGCAGCTTACAGATTATTTGGATTACTACCGCAAAAATAAGGGATATATGCTCAGTTTTAACTTTAACAAGAATAAGGAAATGGGAGTAAAGGAAATTCAGATTGGGAATAAAGTAGTTGTGGAGGCAGTCGTGTGAAATTGTAATTTCGCACCATAAACTTTGAAGGTGACATAGCAGCAGTATTGATGAGATTCCAGGTAAATATCTTTTCTGGATGCAATAATCTGTACTTTGACATGAGAAAGGTATGCTGCGGTAACGGTTCAGCCTAGGACTTTGCACGATGCTGCAAAGTCCGTAAGAATACATAGTGGTTGAGAAGCATCAAGTCACCACGGAGTGATTTTTTTGCATGGCTTGATGCCTTGTAACAGGAAGTCGAAGACTGAACTGTTACGTTACTTTTCACACCTGCGCCATGCACTTGCTGCATGGCGTCGGAGCAAGCGCCAAAATGCGTGCTTTTTAGCATTTTGTGTGCATCAATTGTTGCAATTCACACCGAAATCGTTGTAAGTATATGAGAAATCTGGCGTAAGTGTGAATTATAACACTGTTACAAGCTGCGGTAACTCAAGTAGAAATAGCGGTTGTATTTTAAGATAGGGTTGTGTATAATAAAGTAGGTCATGCAGGATGCAGAGCTTTGTAAAGAACTGCTGCAGAGAATTCTGCATGAGCTGGATATTAATCAGAGAGAATTTTGAGGGAGTTATAAATGTTACTACAAAAGAAATTAGGAAGGAGTATCTATGTTACCAGTTCAAGAGATGGCAGAGTTTTTATTAAAGGATGCAGAGGAGTGCAACCCAGGAGCCTGGGTGAATCACAGTAGAGTGACTGCGCAATGTGCAGAACGGATTGCGCGGGAATGTGAGGGGATGGACAGTCAAAAGGCTTATGTTTTGGGATTGTTACATGATATTGGCAGAAAGTTTGGAGTAAAGCATTTAGGCCATGTCTATGATGGATATCAATATATGCTGAAGCTTGGATTTGATGAAGTGGCTAAGATATGTCTGACGCATTCCTTTAGTGTTCAAAATATTCATGATTACATTGGTAGATTTGACATTGAAGACAATGAAATCGAAGAATTGAAAGAAGCATTGGCATCTGTTGAATATGATGATTATGACCGGTTAATTCAGCTTTGTGACAGTATTGCAGGTGCAGAAGGTGTGATGAACATTGAGGACCGTATGTCAGACGTAAAAAACAGGTATGGGAAGTATCCAAAAGAAAAATGGGATAAGAATATAGAATTGAAAGAATATTTTTCAGGAAAAACAGGAAAAGATTTGTACGAAATTGTGAGAAAGTGACCATTTTATATCACATGTTAAATACAAGGGGCTGTTTGTTAAGGAGAAACAATACAAGAGGGTGTATTGTTTCTCCTTAATAAGACAGCCCCTTTTGCATATTAATGAGGAGGAAAAACATAGTTTTTTGAGCATGTTGTCGCTCGATTTTGTCACAAAATCTTTTTTTATATGGTTATATTAAGTGTAAACACAATGTGCACAGTTGTGAAAGACTTGAAAAATCTTTGAAAGGAGTAAAAGTGCAATGTTTGATAAAAAAGCACATATGCGATTTATCGAAAAGTGTTATCAGCGATATGAACAAAAAATGTACCAGTCTGCATATTATATCCTGCATCATGCAGAACAGGCAGAAGATGCTGTACAGGAAGCTTTTTTGAAGCTGATGAAGAGTGCTGTATATTTTTCCGATGTAGATTCCGATGACTGCAAGCGGTATCTTATCACAGTGATAAAGCATTCATCCATTGACATATACAATAAAAAAAGAAAAGAGCAGGAGATTATCAGTTATTCCAATGAGGATGTGATGATAGATTGGGCAGGCGGCTGCATCGAAATGAAAGAAGAAATTGATTTAAAAGAGTTGATTGCGAAATTGCCGCCTAAATATTATGCAGTTGTAGATTGCTTAGTTCTTAAAAATTTGTCTGTGAAAGAAACAGCAAGAAAACTCAATATTACAGAAGCGACAGTGAGAAAGCGATTTGAACGCTCAAAGAAAATGCTGAAAACAGCATAGAAAGGAAGCAAACAATATGAAACAGGAACAAGTTTACATAGATTTGGCAGCGATTGATATATCAATTGAGGATTTCGATGCATTTCATGAAAAACATGAATTTTCACAAAAGTATCAGGAGGACAAATTGAGGATGTTGAAAGAATATAGAAAAAATATAGGACAGACAACAAAAAGAAATGTGCTGAAAGTGGCAGCGGCGGCAGTGGTATTATTTATTTCTGCGCCAGTTCTTGCAAATGCTGCATCAGATGGGGCATTTTTTAACCGATTATGGGGAACATTGGGAAAGAAAAACATTGAGACTCATGATGAAATTGTGTATGATGCGGAAAAAGACACCTCTTGTATGATTACCTATCCGAAGCAGGAATTTGTGGATATAGATGCAAATAAGGCGGAAGAATTGATAGGAAATGCAGTTTCTTATGAACCTGTCATAAGGGAATTTGGAGATATCAAACTGACTATTTTGGCGGCGGTCTCAGATGGAAATGCGGCTGTCATAGAATTTACATTAGAAAAAGAAGGAGGTGTTGATGTATTAGAATACAGTCAGTTGGACAATGAAACAAAGGGAGCATGGTTTTCGGAAGATGCAGAGTTTTATATGCAGTTTAAAGATGGCAGTGAAAAAATCTATGTCGATATGGAAAAATCAACCAATGATATGATTTATTGTTATGATTATATTGCAAGAAAGAGTTATAATACTGGAACAACAGAACTCATTATGGAAGTATATCAGTATGCTGTACCAAGAAAAGAGCTGTTTGATATGGAAGATGCAGAGATAGGAAAACATATTTCCATGGAAGAAATTTCGATTCCAACGCGTACCCTGCTTCAAAATGTAGAATATGTGAATCCGGACGGCGGCAAAATTAGTATTTCTCCAATTTCAATGAGAGTTGATATGAATACAGGACTTGGATTGTCAGAAGAGGACGCATATGATCCCTATCATGCCTATTTTGTCGCTGTACAGTATAAAGATGGAACAGATTATATTGTACACGAGCATGAATTAGAGAATGTTCACGCTTGTGATATTGAAATAGATAATGCAAGTTATATATGCGGTGATGAACAAAACAATCTGATGCTTGTTTTTAATCGTTTGGTTGATATCAATAATATTGAATCCATTACAGTAAATGAAACGCAATATCTATTAAAATAAGTAATTTTATAAATAATAATTGACAATTTTGGTCTAATGCGTTAAACTAAAAATAGGTTTAATACATTAGACCTTTTTGCGCATATCTAAAAATATTATGTATTCGAGAGTACAGTATTATAATAAGGAAGGGAAAGTATATGGAGATTCCAAAAATATTTGAAAGTGAATATCGGTTTTGTGAAATATTGTGGGAAAATGAACCTGTTTCCAGCAGTGAACTGGTGCGTTTGTGCAACGAAAAATTAGAATGGAAAAAGTCAACAACTTATACGGTCATTCGGCGTTTGTCAGAGCGTGGTATTTTGAAATCTGAAGGAGCAGTTGTAACCTCGCTTGTATCTAGGGAAGATGTACAGTCAGCAGAAAGTGCAGAGGTGGTAGATCGCACGTTTTCAGGTTCTCTGCCAAGTTTTATTGCTGCATTTACCAGAAAAAAACAGCTTTCAAAACAGGAAGTTGATGAAATTCAAAAGATTATTGATACTTATAAGGATTAGATTGAAAAATCATGCTGATGGCAATATGGTCATCACAAATATTTGGAAGGAGCTTATTTATGGAGAAATTGTTTATCAATATTTTTAACATGAGTATCTCGGCAAGTTATTTAGTTTTTGCGGTGCTTATTGTTCGTTTCTTTCTGAGAAAAGCGCCAAAAACGATGCGTTGTTTTTTATGGTTTTTGGTAGGGATTCGTCTGTTGTTTCCATTTTCGATAGAGTCTGTATTTAGTCTGATTCCAGATACAAAAACAGTAGAAGCATCACTTTATGAGATGCAGCAGGAGCCAGATTTAAAAACAGAAACCGTTTATAGTCCTGCAACTTCGTCTATTCAGAAAACAGAAATTTCTTTTGCAGATGACATCTCTGTAAATCGCCCAAAGAGTTGGATTTCCGTTTGCGCAAGATTGTGGATAGTTGGAATTGGGCTGATGATGGGATATATGGCAATAAGCTGGCTGCGGCTTGCAAGCCGTGTTAAGACGGCGATACCAAATGATGTTGCATTGGATGAAGCGTGTTTTATACGAATTTATCAAAGTGACAGAATAGAAATGCCATTTTTATTTGGAATCGTTAAACCGCGTATTTATATTCCTTATTCGATATCTGATAAAGATCTTCCATATGTAATTCTGCATGAAAAAACGCATCGAAGAAGCGGAGATTATCTGATAAAACCAATAGGATTTATACTTTTATCTGTATATTGGTTCAATCCCTGTATGTGGATTGCTTATATACTGCTTTGCAGGGATATTGAACTTGTCTGTGATGAGCGTGTCGTGCAGCAGATTGGGATACAGTGCAAAAAAGAATATTCACAGGCACTCTTAAGCTGTGCGGTAAACCGCCGTATGATTGCCGCTTGTCCGGTCGCTTTTGGTGAGGTGGGAGTGAAAGAACGTGTCAAAAATATTTTAGATTATAAAAAGCCAGCGTTTTGGATTCTCGCAGCCGCAATTTTAGCGTGTATTATTGTTCCTGTATGCTTTATGACACAAAAAAAAGAGAAAGACTTCGATTTGGTTGAAGACAAATCAACACAGAATAGTGGAACTACTTTTGCAGAGATGGATGTTTATAAACTTACTGCGCAGCAAGAACAGCTTTTGAAAAATGCGGATGAATTATCACAGAAAACATCGCAAAATAGTGTCTTAACAGATGATGAATTGAAAGAAGCATTGGCACAGATAGAAGAATTGGAAAAAGACCTCCAAATACAAACAGCAGATCTGCAAAAAGAACTGGAGGTTTTGAAGGAACTGGAAGCAAAACAGGGTAAAAATACAGCCAAAGAAGAGAGCCTTTTGCAAGTGTCTGAACAATTCGAGACGGCTGTTGTACAATTGAAGCAGCAAAAAAAGCAGCTGAATGAATTGCTTAATCATGTAAATACAGATTTGATGGTAAGAGAGTTGATAGAACAGTGGGCACAGGCGTTTTGCAGTCGTGATGGAGGAACAATTATCAGACTTGCAAATGACAAGACAGAACAAAAGTTTGTAAATGAGGATATGCTGGTTTGTGGCTTTGAGGATGGGAAGGACTATGCTGCGTTTGGATGGTCCAGCCCTTGGCCATGGGATTTATCTGGTGGTGAAGATGCGTCAAAATTGAATTATCGTATTGTAGATATCAAAGACCGTTCCGCAGAAATTTTATACTATGCATGGGTATCTGATCCGCATGTCACAGTATGGCGTGAGCTGTTGACTTATGAGATAAAAGATGATAAGTTTGCCATAACTTCAGAAATACTTGAATATAGGGATAATATTTGCACCTTAGAAGAATTTTACCAGGCGTATCCGCATGGTGTGATAAAAGGGACGATGATGGATTATTATTCTTATAATGAGGCAGGAGAAGCATTGAATGAACACGCAAAGGAACGATACACGGAATTGTTTCAGCCGGATACAGCAGCTATAGCTTTGCTGAATCTTCTCCAGAATCCTAATAAAGTAGGCACAGTTGTAAAACCTTCCAAAGATGAAAACACATGTACAGTGACGCTTGAATTTTATGAGCATGGAGATAGTGTGGATGTGACAATGATACGCCCCTATGGTAAAGACGGTATCTGGCTTCCATGGTCTGAAGGTGAAACAAAAACAGGCAGCAGTCAGTCAGGGGGCTCCTATATTATTTCCAATATGATTGTTGATGAGATGATGAAAAAGGATGCGCAAACACTGGATGCGCTTTTTCCCAACCACCATGAATTTATGTCAGAAATACGGTTTCCAAAAAGTGTGGACTTGAATGGGGATGGAATTGAAGAAAAGATAGAGATGGTAAACTTGGGTTATAATGGAGGCGACGGTGGTTATGCATTAAGGATTACCGATACCAAGACAGGCAGACAGATTCCTTTACCAGATGGATATACAGAAGATACAGGATTTCCAATTATGACTAAGTATAGAGAACACATTCGTGGAGAAGAAGCTTCGATTCAGATTCAGCTTGGAAAAGAAAATCAATATACCACCATAGCAGAACTCCAAATAGATGCAGTAATTCGTATCTATGAGAGAAAGCATATGGATAGCGAAATTAAAACGTATTTGCAGGAGGAAGCTTTTGGCGAAATTCGGGCGGATGCGGTAAGCGGCTGTAATATTATTACTTTTAATAATGAAGAAACACCCACGATAGTATTAAAAACATATATCTCAGGACTTCTGGGACATGTAGACACATTAGGATATGTGATTACAGAGCTTAGACTGCAGAAAGATAATACTTGGAAGTCAAATAGCTATTTTCTGCTGGACGGCTGCAACGATATCATGATACAGCAAAGCAATGAGCAGCCTGTAGAACAAGATTTAGGAGATTCCAACCTTTTGTTTGATAACGATACCCATGTGAATTTTATACCACTACAGCCAGAAGCATGATGGTGAATAGGATGCCCGACTTATAGATAACGCTGCTGATATTGAAAACTTAAAAAATGTTTGCGAAAGCAGGCATTGAAGAATAACTACAAGACCGCCTGATATTGGGGCGGTTTTATAGTTTATACATTATATTATCACATAGCGGCAAAAGCTGTCATCGTCAATATGGGCGGCGATTAAGCTGTCTTAGCTGTGGGGCGGTCAAACCGGGATTGTGTTGCTTCATAATCGTTGCACTCACAGCGTCCACAATGGCGTTTGCGCTCTGCACCTGTTTTCCGGCTATGCCGTTCACATAAATTTCAAGGTCGGCCATGAGCCGGGGAAAATCCGGGTGTGTCGCTGGCTGATGTCTTTGAGATTGTCCCTCTCGTAACTTCCCAAAGCAGGCTTGGAGAGGTGGTTTTTCTCCGCAAGCTGATCCAGCGTCAAGCCACGCTCCATACGCAAGTCTTTTAGGCGTTCCTGTATAGATAGTTCCATGCGCTCCCCCCCCTTTGTCTGCTCAATAAATAGGAATTTCAAAAGTTCAAAGAAATCTGAAATCCAAAGTCTTTTTCACATTGAAAATTTTTCCCAATCTGCCTTACAAAATAATCTTCATCTTTTGGAAATACCACTTTTGTTATAAATCTTAATAAAGTCAATTTATCAACAGACTCTTTCAGTACAATTTCATATGTACTCCATCCATCTGTTACAGGCGAAGATATGTCATCAATCATATCTGAAAACAATTCGTATCCGTTTATACATTGGTTCTTTGCTAATTGGCTGGCCCTAAATGAACATAACATTTTTTCAAGCATACTATATTGTCTGCCGTTCAAACTTACCTGATATGTTTTCATGTAGCGTTTCTCCTCCCACTTTCGATTTGTCACTCTGTACTTATTATTTTACCACAATTCCGAGAGCGTGGAAATGGATTGTTTTTTAGGCCGATTTCCCACCTTTCGGATATACGGAATGGGCGGTCATTTAGGTGTAGACTTAGGGTAGAGGAACTGGACGGACGCAAGCAGGAACTTGTGAAGCAGATAGTCCCTTGTAAACTGTACTTTTATCCAGTAGAAATATAACATATAAGCTGTATGGAGAATATAACATTGATACAAATTAAGTGAAACATTTTTATTGTAAAACATAATAGAATGTGAAAAAATGTAAAAATTCACTAAAAATTCACTAGGCGAATACAATAATATATGTTATACTTAGCTTGTCGCAATTTTTAAAATTGCGCAAAAAAGATTCTTTTTTAAGAAAATGTGCTTTATGCGGTGCTTAGAATTATCGGGCCGCATGGCCATGACTGCTATGAAAAACGAATGTTTTTCGAAGAAAAATAGTAGTTGTGAGTCATGAAGGACCTGAAACAATCGGGCCGCATGGCCATGACTGCTATGAAAAATTTTATTTTTCATAGTAATTTTAATATAAAAAATGGAGGTCATAAAATGAGTACTACTTCAAGTTTAGCAAGTAAAAGAATTGAATCTTTGCTTGATGAAAACAGTTTCGTTGAAATTGGCGCCCTAGTTACAGCAAGAGCTACAGATTTCAATTTGAAACAGACAGAGACTCCTTCTGATGGTGTTGTTACCGGATATGGAGTAATCAATGGCGCTCTTGTGTATGTGTATAGCCAGGATGCTTCCGTAATGAACGGTTCTGTTGGTGAGATGCATGCGAAAAAGATTGCGAACCTCTACGATCTGGCTATGAAGACAGGCGCACCTGTCATCGGTCTGATTGATTCAGCAGGTCTTAGACTTCAGGAAGCAACCGACGCGCTGAATGCTTTTGGTGAAATATATCTGAAGCAGACACTTGCGTCAGGTGTGATTCCACAGATCACAGCAATATTTGGAAGCTGCGGCGGTGGACTAGCATTGATTCCAACACTTACGGATTTCACATTTATGGAGAGCAAAAAAGCAAAACTTTTTGTCAATTCTCCCAATGCACTTGATGGAAATAATATTTCGAAGTGTGATTCTTCTGCAGCAGATTTTCAGAGCAAGGAGAGCGGAATTGTAGATGTTGTTGCAGAGGAAGCTGCTATTTATGATAAGATCAGAGATCTGGTATCAATGATACCTGGAAATAATTCAGGTGAAACATTATTCCAGGAATGCACGGATGACCTCAACAGAGTGTGTGCGGATCTTGCAAACTGTGTAGGAGATACTTCTATTGCACTGTCAACGATTGCAGATAATAACGTATTCTTTGAAGTAAAAGAGAATTATGCAAAGAATATGGTAACAGGATTTATCAAATTAAATGGTACAACAATAGGTTGTGTTGCAAACCGTACAGAAGTCTACAATGCAGAAGGTGAAGTTGCAGACAAGTTTGATGCAGTGCTGTCTGCTGATGGATGCGAAAAGGCAGCAGATTTTATTCAATTCTGTGATGCTTTTGAAATTCCTGTATTATCCCTTACAAATGTAAAAGGGTATGAAGCAACAATGTGCAGCGAGAAGCGTATTGCAAAGGCTGTTGCGAAGCTTACATATGCTTTCGCAAATGCCACTGTGCCAAAGGTAAATGTTATTATTGGCAAAGCATTTGGAAGTGCATACGTAGCTATGAATTCAAAGGCAGTTGGTGCAGATATCACAATTGCATGGCCTGATGCAGAGATCGGTTCAATGGATGCCAGCCTTGCAGCAAAGATTATGTATGATGGACAGGGTGCGGACGTGATTAAGGAGAAGGCAGCAGAGTATGCGGCACTTCAGACAAGCGCCGCTGGTGCTGCAAAGAGAGGTTATGTAGATCAGATTATTGAAGCAGCAGACACAAGAAAATATGTGATAGGCGCTTTTGAAATGTTAATCACAAAAAGAGAGGATCGTCCATCTAAAAAGCATGGAACGGTCTAAGAAAGGGTGAACGTTAATATGAAAAAATTTGCAAAAACATTATTAATGCTAGCCTGCGTTTTTACCTTGACAGCATGTGGTTCAGAAAATACTATGAGTGAGCTGCAAGAGGCTAAAATTAGTACCGCAGAAGCAAAATCAACTCAGGTTATCGGTCTTACGACGGAATTGGTAACAAAAGAGAATGTTAATGAAATGCTTGCGAACTACAATAATGTTGAGCTTGGAGATCTGTTTACATCAACGTTTATGCAGTATACAGGTGATGGCTCTTTCACATGTCAAGGCAAGGCAGTTAACGGCGCGCTTACATCCTTCCAGTCAGGTCTTGAAGATATGGTCAGTATCAAAGAGATTGGTACTCCTTCTTCCGTTGTTGACGACGATACGATTATTGTCACAGTGCCTGTTACAGGTGAGGCTGCGAGCGGCTCGGTAGAATTAATCTTTACAAACGATATTTATTTGCGAATGACATCATGTACACTCAATTTGAATGAAACAATGGGCCAGTTGATGACAAGAGCGGCACTCAATACGCTGCTTGGTATGGGAACGGTGTTCGTTGTATTGATTCTTATAAGTCTGATTATTTCAGCATTTGGTGTGATTCCTAAGATTCAGGCTTCTTTCGCAAAACCAAAAGAAGAGGCTGAGCCAGTTGCAGAACCAGCAGCTCCGGCAGTAGATATCGTAGAGGAAGAAGAAGATCTCTCAGATGATATGGAGCTTGTGGCAGTTATTGCAGCAGCAATTGCTTCCTATGAGGGAACAAGTGTAGAAGGCTTCCGTGTAAGAAGCATTAAGAGAGCAAATACAAATAAATGGAAGAGAGCATAGGCTGTAGTGGCTGATGTTTTCGCATTACGCAATAGAAAGATTTTGTCATTATTTTAGGAGGATTTCAAAATGAAAAATTATACCATTACCGTTAACGGCAACGTATATGATGTAGTAGTAGAAGAGGGCGCAGGTTCCGGTGCAGCTCCTGTTGCAGCAGCAGCTCCCAAGGCAGCGCCAAAAGCAGCTCCCAAGGCGGCACCGAAAGCAGCAAGCACAGGTGCAGGCAGCATAAGAATTGAAGCAGGTGCAGCAGGAAAGGTATTTAAACTTGAAAAGAGTGTAGGACAGGCTGTAAAGAAAGGCGATGCAGTCGTAATCCTTGAAGCTATGAAGATGGAAATTCCTGTGGTAGCTCCTCAGGATGGTACAGTAGCAAGCGTTGATGTAGCAGTCGGCGACTCTGTTGAAGCAGGTGCTTTACTTGCAACTTTGAACTAATCACCGATATCGGTGCAGCCGGAGCAATAATATGTTCCGGTGAGAAAATAAAATAGGAGGTCGACAAAATGTCATATATAGCAGATACATTAAACAATCTGATACATCAGACGGCGTTTTTTAATATCACCGGCGGAAATGTCATTATGATTGTTGTTGCTTGTATATTTCTTTATCTTGCTATCGCGAAGCAGTATGAACCGCTTCTTTTAACACCGATAGCATTTGGTATGCTGCTGGTTAATATTTATCCCGACATTATCGCACCAATTGGTGCAGATGGTACACCCGGCGGTTTGCTGTATTATTTCTATTTACTTGATGAGTGGGCAATTCTTCCATCTTTGATATTCCTTGGTGTTGGTGCCATGACAGACTTTGGACCATTGATTGCCAATCCAAAGAGCTTTTTGTTGGGAGCAGCAGCACAGTTTGGTATCTTTGCTGCATACTTCGGCGCAATTGCACTTGGCTTTAATGATAAGGCAGCAGCAGCAGTTTCTATTATTGGTGGTGCTGATGGGCCTACATCAATTTTCCTTGCAGGAAAACTTGGGCAAACTGGATTGCTTGGACCAATCGCAGTGGCAGCTTATTCTTACATGTCACTGGTTCCGATTATCCAGCCACCTATTATGAAGGCTTTGACAACAGAGAAGGAAAGACAAATAAAGATGGCTCAGCTTCGTCCTGTTTCAAAGCTTGAGAAAATTTTATTCCCAATTATTGTTACGATTGTAGTTTGTTTGATTCTTCCTACAACAGCTCCGCTTGTTGGTATGCTGATGTTAGGTAATTTATTCAGAGAGTCAGGCGTTGTCAGACAGCTGCAGGAAACAGCTTCCAATGCATTGATGTATATTGTAGTTATCCTGCTTGGAACATCTGTAGGTGCGACAACCAGCGCAGAAGCATTCCTGAATTGGGATACCATTAAGATCGTTGTATTAGGTCTTGTTGCGTTCTGTTTTGGTACGGCAGCCGGTGTTCTGTTTGGTAAGTTGATGTGCATCCTTACAAAGGGTAAAGTAAATCCACTGATTGGTTCAGCCGGTGTTTCAGCGGTGCCTATGGCGGCACGTGTTTCACAGAAGGTTGGTGCAGAATCCGATCCAACCAATTTCTTGCTGATGCATGCAATGGGACCAAATGTTGCAGGTGTTATTGGAACAGCAGTTGCAGCAGGTACTTTCATGGCGATTTTCGGTGTATTTTAAATCTATTTACAAGAAAGATAAACACATAAATCCTAAGCTTGCTTGAGGATTTATGCGTTTTATCTTTCTAAATATAGAGTGCAAAATGAAAAAAGTATTGTTTGATAAATGATAAAACAACGAAAACAGCATTCTCCAGACAGGGCGCTGGGAGGAGTGCGGAACTAAAAATAGGAGGAATAGAAATGTCAGAAATAGTAAAAAAGCCTATTAAAATTACTGAGACAGTTCTTCGTGACTCGCATCAGTCTTTAATAGCAACAAGAATGCCGACAGAGCTTATGCTCCCTATCCTTGAGACAATGGATCAGGTAGGCTATCATTCCTTAGAGTGCTGGGGAGGTGCTACATTTGACGCATCCCTTCGATTCTTAAAAGAAGATCCATGGGAAAGACTTAGAAAAATAAGAGATAAAGTAAAAAAGACAAAACTTCAAATGCTTTTCAGAGGACAGAATATTCTGGGCTACCGTCATTATGCGGATGACGTTGTTACAGAATTTGTTGAGAAATCTATCGCGAATGGTATTGATATTATTCGAATTTTTGACTGCTTCAACGACCTTAGAAATTTGCAGTGTGCAGTAAATGCGGCAAATGCTGTTAAGAAAAGAGAAGGACGCGGCGAGGCACAGATTGCACTTTCTTATACATTAGGTGATGCGTATACACTTGAGTATTGGATGAAGATGGCTAAGGATATTGAGGAGATGGGCGCTGATTCTATCTGTATCAAGGATATGGCAGGACTTTTGGTTCCATTTGAAGCAGAAAAGCTGATTAAAGCTATGAAATCTGCTACAAAGCTTCCAATTCAGCTTCATACACATTATACATCAGGTGTTGCTTCTATGACTTATTTGAAAGCAGTAGAAGCTGGCGTAGATGTGATTGACTGTGCGATTTCTTCTTTTGCACTTGGTACTTCACAGCCTGCTACAGAAGTTATGGTAGAAACCTTCAAGGGAACTCCCTACGATACAGGTTATGATCAAAATCTTCTTGCTAAGATTGCAGATCATTTCAGACCTTACAGAGAAGAGTGCTTAAAGAGCGGTCTGCTCAATCCAAAGGTGCTTGGTGTAGATATCAAGACGCTGATGTATCAGGTTCCAGGCGGTATGTTATCCAACATGGTTAGCCAGTTAAAGGAACAAAATGCAGAAGATAAATACTATGACGTACTTCAGGAAATTCCAAGAGTTCGTAAAGACTTAGGAGAGCCGCCTCTTGTTACACCTTCTTCACAGATCGTTGGTACACAGGCTGTATTCAATGTATTGATGGGTGAGCGCTACAAGATGGCTACAAAAGAGACAAAGGCAGTTCTGCGTGGTGAATATGGACAGACCGTTAAGCCATTTAACAAAGAAGTGCAGGATAAGGTACTTTCAGAAGAAGAGAAGGCATCTATTATTACATGCCGTCCGGCTGACAGACTTCCAAATGAGTTAAAGAAGATTGAGGAAGAAATGAAAGAGTGGAAACAACAGGATGAGGATGTATTGTCATATGCACTCTTCCCACAGGTTGCTACAGACTTCTTTAAGTATCGTCAGGCTCAACAGGAAAAAGTAGACATGGCTCAGGCTGATACCAAGAATGGTGCATATCCAGTGTAGTTTACGGACTGTTTATCAGTATCGGGTTAGTTTTAACCCGATACTGTTTTTGCGGGTGATACCTTGTTTGCAGAAGGTATCCATCTATCTGCAGGCTGCAGAAGGCATGGGGGTAAAGATGGCACGAAAAGAATTAATTACTAAGGATAAAATATTAGAAACTGCTTTTGTTTTGGCAAGAGAGGAAGGAATTGAAAACGTTACGGCCAGAAAACTGGCAACACAAATCGGATGTTCAACGCAGCCAATATTTAGAGTTTATGCCAATATGAATGAACTTTATACAGAAATATATCTGAAAGCAACAGATTCTTTTGGAAATTATTATGAAAATTACAAGTCAGAGGTGGACGTACCTTTTATACATCTTGGACTTGCGTATATAAATTATGCGAAGGATGAAGGAAATCTTTTTTATTTGCTTTTTCAGTCAGAGCAAAGAGGTGAACGAGGTCTTTTTGAGTTATTAAATGGTAAATCAGGAGCGGTTAGCAAGGAAATTAGCAGAGCGGCGGCGGCAGGCTGCAAAAATCCAAGCGGGCTGTTTATGAAGATGTGGATTTTCATACATGGATGTGCATGTATGGTTCTTACTGGGGATTATGATCTCACAGAAGAAGAAACCATAGAACTGCTTAAGGATATTTACAGAAGTTGTTCTTAATACATGGGGTTTTTGTGTGCACAAAGAGATTATGGGCGTCTTGCTTAGATTGAGGATTTTGGATGGATGCAAATTATGATACCATATCGAGAATAAATGAAAAATTTAATAAAATGAGTAAAAGTCATAAAAAAATTGCGACGTATGTGATAGATCACTATGAACAGGTGGCTTTTATGACGGCTGCAAAGCTTGCTAAGGCTGTGGGAGTAAGTGAGGCAACAATCGTTCGCTTTGCATATGCTCTGGAGTACGAGGGATATCCAGAGTTTCAAGATGATTTGGCCGAATGGGTCAAAAATAAATTGAATTCTGTGCAGAGAGTAGGAGCGAAATATGGCAAAAGCACACAGTCTGAACTTTTGGCTTCTGTGCTTAGTGCAGATATTGAAAAAATTCAGGATACAATAGAGCATGTCGATGCACAAGCGTTTGAAACGGCAGTCAATATTATTTTAAGTGTGAAGCATATCTATATTATTGGTCTAAGAAGCTGCAAACCACTTGCGGAATTTTTGCATTTTTATCTTAATATTATTAGAGGAGATGTGTATCTTCTTGATTCAACAAGTACATCAGAGACATTTGAACAAATGCTGCGTATTAATGAGAAAGACGCAGTAATTGGCATTAGTTTTCCTAGATATTCCATGAGAACACTCAAAGCAATGGAAATGGCAAATGATAGAAATGCCAAGGTAATAACCATTACAGATACCATTCATTCGCCAATGTGTCTCTATTCGTCATGCAACCTTATGGCGCGGAGTGATATGGTATCAATTGTCGATTCTCTGGTTGCGCCGCTAAGTCTGATTAATGCGCTGGTAGTCGCGTTATGTTTGAAGAAACCAGAAGATGTCAAAAGAAATTTGGAGTCCCTTGAGTACGCATGGGATAATTATCAAGTGTATTTAAAAGACGAGATTAATTTTATAGACGAGGACATGCTCAATACACCACTACGAGCGCAGAAAAATGCTAGGAGGCTCTAAAAAGACAATAAGAAACACTTGTTATTTAAAGTGTACGATATGCAAAGCGGAGAGATTTATGGCTGAGATTGTGATCATAGGCGGCGGTGCGGCAGGAATGATGGCTGCCATAGCGGCTGCCGAGGCAGATAAAGAGAAAAAACATAATATTTATTTGATAGAAAAAAATGAAAAACTTGGAAAAAAATTATTTATCACTGGCAAAGGTCGATGCAATGTGACAAACGCCTGTGAAATAGAAAAAATTTTTGAAAATGTGATGGAACATTCCAAGTTTTTGTATAGTGCTGTCTATGGATTTGATAATGATGCAGTAATGCGTTTTTTTGAGGAGGCAGGATGCCCGTTAAAAACAGAGCGAGGGCAAAGGGTCTTTCCAAAGTCGGATCACAGCTCAGATATCATAAAAGTGTTAGAACAGAGACTGAAACGATTAGAGGTGAATGTACTTCTTGATACAGAAATAAAAGAAATTCATGTGAAAGAATTGTTGGAGAATTCACAGGAAGAAAATAAAGATTCCGATCAAAATAAAAAAACAAAGAAAAAAGGAAACTATCGTTCGCAAGTTGCTTCTGTAGAATTATTTTACAAAAAAACAGGTAAAAAAATAGTAAAGAATGCAGACCGTCTAATTATTGCTACGGGTGGGTGTTCTTATGTGCTTACAGGATCGACAGGGGACGGGTTCCGATTTGCTAAGGATTGTGGACATCATATTGTGGCAACATCACCTGCACTTGTGCCCTTTGTGATTCAGGAGAGCTGGTGTCATGCATTACAGGGACTTTCTCTCAAAAACGTTCAGGCAGCGATTGAAACGGAGGGAAAACAGATTTATTCTAATTTTGGAGAATTGCTTTTTACCCATTATGGTGTTAGTGGTCCTCTGATTTTGAGTGGAAGCAGTCATTATGTGCATAAATTGTGTGAAAATAAAAAAACGAGACTTTTGATTGATTTGAAACCAGCACTAACTTATGAACAGTTGGATAAACGGATTCTCAGAGAATTTGAAGAAAATAAAAACAGGCAGTTTAAAAATGCAATAGGGAAATTGTTTCCGTCTAAACTGGTTCCGATTATGCCAATACTTTCACAAATAAATCCAGATAAAAAAGTAAATGAAATTACCAAAGAAGAGCGTGAGCGGTTCGTCAAGACAATAAAGCAGATGGAACTTACAATTACAGGCTTGAGGGATTATAACGAGGCTGTTATTACAAAAGGCGGAGTGGCTACAAATGAAATTTCTCCTTCAACAATGGAGTCAAAGCTTGTGAAGAATCTTTATTTTGCTGGCGAAGTGATAGACTTAGATGCGCTTACGGGTGGATTTAATTTGCAAATTGCATGGTCTACTGGACACCTGGCGGGAATAAGTGCAGCACTATAGCGTGTTTGATAGTGAATGAAACTATAATTTTTGTCAAAACTATAAGATAGGATAAAAGGAGAGAATGAGAAATGAGCTACAGTATTGCAATTGACGGACCTGCAGGAGCGGGAAAAAGTACCATAGCAAAATTAATTGCAAAGAAAAAAGGATATATTTATATTGATACAGGGGCAATGTATCGTGCAATGGCGCTGTATTTCATTGAGAGCGGAATAAAAGCAGGAGAACAAGACAAAATCAGCGAGGCGGCTGCCGAGGCAGATGTTACAATTTCATATGAAAATGGAGAACAGATTGTATGGCTCAATGGCAGAAATGTCAATGGACTGATTCGTACAGAAGAAGTAAGCAAAATGGCTTCGTCAAGCAGCGCCAATAAAGATGTGAGAAAAAAACTTGTAGAATTACAGCAGGCATTAGCCCAAAAAGAAAGTGTTGTGATGGACGGAAGAGATATCGGTACGTGCGTTCTTCCAAATGCAAACGTCAAAATTTATTTGACTGCGAGTAGTCATGTTCGGGCAGTAAGACGCTATGAAGAGCTGAGCGCGAAAGGAGAATCTTGCAGCCTTGAAGTGATTGAGAAGGATATCATAGAGCGTGATTATCAGGATATGCACAGAGAGATTTCTCCGTTGAAACAGGCTGAAGATGCAGTACTTCTTGATTCTTCTGATATGACAATTGAAGAAGTGGCGGATGCCATTATTAATCTCTGCAAAGGATAAAGGGGTGAATTAGATGGAAGTAGTAGTGGCAAAGTCGTCAGGCTTTTGCTTTGGCGTTCAGCGTGCAGTTGATACAGTGTATCAGCAGGCAGAACAAAAAAAGCCAATCTATACCTATGGCCCCATCATCCACAATGAGGAAGTAGTAAAAGATTTGCAGAAAAAAGGTGTAAAGGTTCTGGAAAATCTAAAAGACCTTGACGCACTTGAAGCAGGCAGTGTCATCATTCGTTCTCATGGAGTGGCAAAGAGTATCTATAAACAGATAGAATCTAAGGGATTGGAATGCATTGATGCGACCTGTCCGTTTGTAAAGAGAATACACAATATTGTAGAAAAAGAGTCCGGGAATGGTAGACAAATTGTTATCATAGGAAATGATGGACATCCAGAGGTTGAGGGGATAAAAGGTTGGTCAAAAACGACGGCTACTGTGATAGAATCCCAGGAGGAAGCCTTAAAATTCCAAGCAAAAACGGGCGAAAAACTATGCATTGTGTCGCAAACGACATTTAACTACAAGAAATTTCAAGAATTAGTTGAAATTTTTCAAAAAAAAGGTTATGATATAATTGTTGCGAATACTATATGCAACGCAACAGAGGAACGTCAGAAGGAAGCAAGCGAATTAGCAGCGAAAGCTGACGTTATGATTGTGATAGGTGGTACTCACAGTTCAAACACACGGAAACTTTATGAGTTATGCAAACGTGAATGTGAGAATACTTACTATATACAAACACTGGAAGACCTGCAATTAGAATTACCTAATTCTGTAGAACTAGTGGGCATCACAGCGGGGGCTTCTACCCCAAACAAAATAATTGAGGAGGTTCAAAATTATGTCAGAATTAACTTTTGAACAAATGTTAGAAGAATCATTAAAAACTATTCATACAGGAGAGGTAATTGAAGGTACAGTCATCGACGTTAAGCCCGATGAAGCAATCCTTAACATCGGTTACAAGTCAGATGGTATTCTTACACGTAACGAGTACACCAATGAACCCAATGTTGACCTTACCACAATGATTAATCCTGGTGATAAGATGGAGGTTAAGGTTCTTAAAGTAAACGATGGTGAGGGACAGGTTCTTCTTACCTACAAGCGTCTTGCTGCTGACAGAGGCAACAAGCGAATTGAAGAAGCTTTCAACAATAAGGAAGTTTTGAAAGCAAAAGTAACACAGGTATTGGATGGCGGATTAAGCGTTGTCGTAGATGAAGTTAGAATCTTTATACCTGCAAGCCTGGTTTCTGATGTATACGAAAAAGACTTAGGAAAGTATGCAGGACAGGAAATTGAATTTGTAATCAGCGAGTACAATCCCAAGAGAAGAAGATACATTGGCGATCGCAAACAGCTTATTCTTGCAAAGAAGGCAGAAATGCAGAAAGAGCTGTTCGCAAGAATCAGTGTAGGAGACGTTGTGGAAGGTACTGTTAAAAATGTTACAGACTTTGGCGCATTTATTGATCTTGGCGGAGTTGATGGTCTGCTTCATATCTCTGAGATGTCTTGGGGACGCGTTGAAAATCCCAAGAAGGTATTTAAAGTTGGAGAGACTCTCAAGGTATTGATTAAAGATATTGATGGAAGCAAAGTAGCATTGTCACTCAAATTTGACGATTCCAATCCTTGGAAGAATGCATCTACAAAATATGCTGTAGGAAATGAAGTGACAGGAAGAGTAGCAAGAATGACCGACTTTGGTGCATTTATAGAATTAGAGCCGGGAATTGACGCATTATTGCATGTTTCTCAGATTGCAAGAGAGCATATTGAAAAGCCTGCCGATGTATTGTCAGTAGGACAGGAAGTAACAGCTAAAGTTGTAGATTTCAATGAGGAAGGCAAGAAGATTAGTCTTAGCATCAAAGCATTATTGATACCAGAAACAAAAGAGGCCCCAGCAGAGGAAAAACCAGCTGATGACGATTCAGATGTTGTTTCTGTAGATATTGATGCAGTGATTGCAAAGCAGGAAGCTGAAGACGCAGAATAGAATTATCAGCAATTAGATGTGATATCGAAACATATTGTTTTGATATCACATTCATATGTATAGTCTTGTCAATGTAAGATATCTTTACCGTTTTACAAAAAGTCCCTGGAGTGAGGGTATGGGAAATTTTATTTTAGGAAAGGAAAGTAATCATGGCTTACGATTATGAATATTTCAAAAAAGAAGTTTTTGCACTTACGAAGATTGATTTGAATGCTTACAAAGAAAAGCAAATGAAGCGCAGAATTGATACCCTTATTGCAAAACACAAGGTAACAGGTTATGACAAGTTTGTAGCAAGACTGCGTGATGATAAGGCAATTTTTGATGATTTTGTGAATTATCTAACGATCAATGTTTCGGAGTTTTATAGAAATCCAGAACAGTGGAAATTGATGGATAAAGATGTGATTCCAGAGCTTATTGGTAAGTTTGGCAGGAGTCTAAAGATATGGAGCGCCGCTTGTTCTACGGGAGATGAACCTTATTCTTTGGTAATGGCGTTGTCCAGGCATCTTCCAATGAATCAAATTAATATTTTGGCTACAGATATTGATAAGCAAGTTATTGAAAAGGCAAAGATAGGCTTATATAATGAAAAGAGCGTTGTATCTGTTCCAGAGGACTTAAAAAAGAAATATTTTACCAAAGTTGGTCCATCTTATCAGATCTCCAATGAGATTAAGGCAAGGGTGCAGTTTAAGCAGCATAATCTCTTAAAAGATACATATCCTGAGAAATATGATTTGATTGTATGTAGAAATGTGCTGATCTATTTTACAGAAGAGGCTAAGGATGAGGTGTTCCGTAAGTTCAATGCTTCTTTAAAACCTGGTGGTATTTTATTTATAGGTAGTACAGAACAGATTATGAACTACAAAGAAATAAATTTTGACAGAAAGAATTCGTTCTTTTATGTGAAAAGTAAATAAAAAGCAGTGCTTTTCTATAAGATAAAAACTCTCGGACTTGAAACATACTTGGGTGTGTTTCTGGTTCGAGAGTTTTTATAATGATGTCAGTAAGGGATAATCAGGGTTTATTTTTGGGGTTTATAAGCACCCATCATTTCCAATATATGGTGAGCATATAGATTAAAATCTTCACGTTTGGTCTTGAATTCATCTGTTAGTTCAAAATACAATTCTTTATCATCATAGTCTTTTTTGAAAAATGGTGTAAATATCACATCCCATTGCGGCAGATAGGAAGATATTTTGCGGGTGTAGCAACATCTGGCAGTTGCTTGTTTGCGATAATCTTTATCAACAAAGGAAGAGACGGATTTGTGAATTGCAATATCTTCTGTAGGGAGATAATAATAGTCTTTATAATTAGAATAAAAATATTTTAATTCTCCTTCGTAGATAGGAACACGAAGTTTGCCTAGTTCACCGTTTCCTATAAAATAGCAGCCATTTGCTTCGTAGGATAGCTCTGTTGGGAGAGCGGTGGGCAATTTTAGAGTCATGATAATTTCGGGACATTGATTTTGATGAATGTCTTTGTAATAATTTGCATGAACTTTTTTAACTTTTATGGGCAGACAGAACAGGTCAGGAATTGCAAGAGCCGCAACAATTTCAAGCATTCCTTTGATATCCTCTTCATTGTGCAGGAGCAGGAAATATTCCTTTTTTGGATCGCTGTCTAGTACATATTCATGATATATATCAATCAGCTCACCGCCAGTATAAGTATCTTCCCGTGCGGTATGCAACAAACCTTCAATTGTTTTTTGTTTACAGTTTGGAAGTTTCAAAAAATACTTAAATGGGGCGATACGTCTGTAAATATCAATCCCTTCAAAACGTTTTAAATCAAATTGAATCTGGTATTGTTCTAATTTTGCTTCTAGGAAAGGAATATCAAACTGATTTCCATTGAAATGAATTAGATATTGATATGGTTCTGCAAATTCTGCAAAAGCATTTAATATATTATGTTCCTCTTCATAGTTGGAGGCAAACCATTGAATGGAATGCCAAGTATAAGGTTTTGTCTGTGTATCAAAATAGGCACATCCAATGATATATAGGTTAGAACTTTTTGCATAAAATCCAGTAGTTTCAATATCAATAAATAGCGTTTGACGTGGATTACATAAATTTTCAAGCGGGTATTGGGGAGTAAGTAGTTCCAGGCTTTTTTGGATACATTTCATATGCGCACCTAAGTGCCTTTGGCACATTATCCTTTCCTAATCTATAATACTAAATTACCACAAGTCAATAACTGTGTCAAAATATATCTTATAATCATTGTGGATTAATAGAAGGTTACTAGATATTCACATAGATAGTGAGAATACAATTCGGTTCCAATAGAATACCTGTTACAATTCACACTTACGCCAGATTTTTCATATACTTACAACGATTTCGGTGTGAATTGCAACAATTGATGCACACAAAATGCTAAAAAGCACGCATTTTGGCGCTTGCTCCGACGCCATGCAGCAAGTGCATGGCGCGGGTGTGAAAAGTAACGAATACCTTCTTAGAGTCGGTAACTTAATTGGCGGATGCTTGACAAAAAAATGGCATCTTGTTATAATAACATATGTTATATAATGATAATTTCAGAGATAGGTGAATACAAATGGAGGGAGTAAGAATACAATGGCAGATAAAATGAAGCGTAAAAAAGCAGCGATTCAAAAAGAACTAAACAATATCAGAAAACAGGAAGAAAAGTTAGAACAGTCTGTTCAAAATTGGGAAGAACCGCAATGGAAAGAAACCCTAGAAAAGAAGATTCCATCAAGAACATTACAGACACTAGAACAGGTATTTGGAAAGGCATTTTTAATTATTTTTGATAAAGGAACTCCTTTGCTGGAAAAAAGCTATAATATCGAGTCCATTGGAGAAGATTTTGAAGTAAATGACTATGCTGCAAGAGTCAAAGGCAGAAGAAAAGAACTTCGCAAAATTAAGCAAACTGTGCAAAAATCCGGAATGCGGGATATAGCAATTACCACAGCAGAAGGAATTGGTTTGGGAATCTTTGGAATTGGTTTGCCAGATATTGTAATGTTTGTGGGAATATTGCTTAGAGGCATTTATGAGTCAGCGCTGCATTATGGGATAGATTATCATGCACCAACAGAACGGATTTTGATTCTGAAAATGATGGAAGCTGCGCTTGCTAAGGGAGAAGAATGGAAGCTGCTCAACAAGAATATAGATGTGCTTTTGCAAAGCACAGTTTCTTATACAGAAGATGGGAAAATCTTTCTTGGAATTTCATATGATTCAAAAGAATTTGATGCTCAGATAAAGCGGACAGCCAATTCATTTGCAATGGATATGCTTCTTTTAAAATTTGTACAAGGAATCCCTATCATAGGTGTTTTGGGCGGTGTGAGTAACCCCATTTATTATCATAAAATAATGAAGTATGTCAAGCTGAAATATCAAAAACGGTATTTGATGAAGCTGCAATGGGAGTATGAGAAAAACGGTGCCTTAGAAAACGAAAAGTAAGATGGGTACTATTTATATAATTTTTAAAAGTGTGTAGAAAAAAGAAGAAAATTAAGCTATACTGATTATAATACCTTAATGTATTCTAGGTGTCTCTTTGTGTTTGATATTGCGCGGAGATTTTTTGTCAGATGTGTATGAATTGAAGAGGCGTATGTTGATTTTATTTGTGGAAAGCTGGCAGAAGAGCAAGTACAGCAAAGGTTCTGAGAATACATTTTGTAGGCATAGAGGTATTAAAATAAAAATATGAGTGCTGAATATTAGAAAAGAGGGAGAGACAATGGGAAAAAGCACATTTCATGGCGGTGTTCATCCTTATGAGGGCAAAGAGCTGTCCAAGGATAAGCCAATGAAGGAAATTGTGCCACATGGCGAGATGGTATATCCAATGAGTCAGCATATCGGTGCACCGGCGGTACCGATTGTAAAAAAAGGGGATAAAGTGCTTGTGGGACAAAAAATAGCAGATGCTGGTGGTTTTGTATCAGCTCCAATCTATGCGACGGTTTCAGGAATGGTAAAAACAATTGAACCCAGGCGCGTAGTCACAGGTGATCTAGTCAATTCCATTATTATTGACAATGATAATTTATTTGAAGAGGTTACTTTTACGCCACATGATCCATCAAAACTAAACAAAAAAGAAATCATTGATTTGATTAAAGAAGCAGGTGTAGTGGGAATGGGCGGCGCAGGGTTTCCGACGCATGTGAAGCTTTCTCCAAAAGAGCCTGACAAGATTGATTATGTGATAGCAAACTGTGCAGAATGTGAGCCATACTTGACATCAGATTACAGAAGAATGCTTGAGGAACCGCAGAAGCTTGTTGATGGACTGAAAATCATTCTTCAATTGTTTGACAATGCACAAGGAATTTTGGCGATAGAGGATAACAAACCAGACTGTGTAGAGCTTTTTACCCGACTTACCCAAAATGAAAATAAAATCACTGTAAAAGCGTTGAAAACAAAGTATCCGCAGGGCGCAGAACGCCAGCTTATCTATGCTTCAACAGGCAGGGCGATTAATTCCTCGATGCTTCCTGCAGATGCAGGCTGTGTTGTTGATAACGTAGATACAATCGTTGCGGTTTATCATGCAGTTGTAGAGGGAAAGCCTCTGATGAACAGAATTGTAACGGTTACAGGTGACGCGGTAAATGATCCAAGAAATTTTTATGTTCGTATTGGTATGAATTACAAGGATTTGATAGAAGAGGCTGGTGGGTTTAAGACAGAGCCGGAAAAGGTGGTTTCGGGAGGCCCTATGATGGGGTTTGCACTGTTTGATTTGAATGTTCCTACGACGAAAACGGCCTCAGCGCTTCTGTGCATGACAAAGGATGAAGTATCTGCGATGGAGCCTAGCCCATGTATCAATTGTGGACGTTGTGTAGAAGTATGTCCGGGAAGGGTTGTTCCCAAGAAACTTGCAGTGCTAGCACAGCATTACGATGAGGAAGCATTTATTGCCAACGATGGTATGGAATGTTGTGAGTGTGGCTGCTGTAGCTATATTTGTCCGGCGAAACGCCAATTAACACAGTCTATCAAGTCTATGAGAAAAACAATTCTTGGGAAAAAGAAAAAATAGTGAAACGATTTTATAAGGGAGAAAAAATATGTTTAAGGTATCATCAAACCCACATATACGTGCAAAGGATACAACAGCGCGTCTCATGCAGTATGTGGTAATCGCATTGCTGCCTACAACAGTATTTGGAGTATTTCATTTTGGGCTGCATGCACTGTTATTGATTTTGGTAACAGTGGCAACTACTGTGTGTACAGAATACATATATGACAGATGCATGAAAAAGAAAATATCAATTGGTGATTTTTCATCTGTTGTTACAGGGCTGCTTTTAGCATTAAATCTGCCGCCCGAAGCACCACTATGGATTGGGATAATAGGTGGTGTTTTTGCGATTATTGTAGTAAAAATGCTTTTTGGAGGATTAGGGCAGAATTTTATGAATCCAGCGCTTGGAGCCAGATGTTTTCTGCTGATTTCCTTTACATCTATTATGACAAATTTTGACTGTGATGCTTATACAGGCGCGACACCGCTTGCGGCAATCAAGGCAGGAGAGGGTGCACCAGAACTGCTTGATATGATAATAGGAAGAACTTCAGGTACTATTGGCGAGACAAGCATGATTGCTATTTTAATTGGAGCAGTTTTTCTTTTGGTGCTGAAAGTAATTGATTTGAGAGTTCCAGGTTCATATATTCTTAGTTTTGTCCTGTTTCTGCTATTGTTTAGCGGGCATGGATTTGATTTTACATATATTTTGTCAGAACTTGCAGGCGGCGGATTGATGCTGGGAGCTTTTTTCATGGCGACAGATTATGTCACAAGACCGATTACCAAGAATGGACAGTATGTATTTGGAATATTTTTAGGCATTATGACAGGTATTTTCAGATTATTTGGACCTTCGGCAGAAGGCGTTTCCTATGCAATTATTTTGGGAAATCTGCTAGTTCCTTTGATTGAAAAAATGACAAAACCCACTGCTTTTGGAAAAAGCAAAGCAAAAAAGGAGGCAGCGTAATATGGATAAAGAAAAAAAATCAATGTTAAAAGATGCGCTGATCCTTTTTGTAATAACACTTGTAGCAGGACTGTTGTTGGGATTTGTATATGATGTTACAAAAGTACCGATTGAGCAGCAAAAGGCAAAAGCGAAGGCTCAGGCGTGCAGAAATGTATTTTCACAGGCGGATTCTTTTGAGTCTATGTTTGAAGAAGGGGAAGACCTTATGGCATACTTTCCAGAAGGACTTGAATTGAAGGTAGATGTGAATGAGGTAATGCAGGCACTTGACAGTTCTGGGCAGCTTATGGGATATGTGATTACTGTTACAGATCATGAAGGCTATGGCGGTGATATTCAGTTTTCAATGGGTGTGACGCTTGACGGGACACTGAACGGCATATCGCTTTTGAGTATTACTGAAACAGCAGGACTTGGCATGAAGGCAGGAGATGTGCTAGTGCCTCAGTTTGCAAATAAAACGGTTGAGCGTTTTACATATACGAAATCTGGTTCTACAAATGACAGTGAAATTGACGCGATCAGCGGTGCAACCATTACGACAAAAGCGGTAGTGAATGGGGTTAACGGTGGTTTGCTGTTTTTTCAAAATGTACTTTTGGGGACAGAAGGGGGTGCCATAAATGAGTGATCCAAACAGCGAAGAAAAGCAGAGTTCCATGGAGGTATTTTTCAATGGATTGGTAAAGGAAAATCCTACTTTTGTGCTGGCACTTGGTATGTGTCCAACACTTGCGGTAACGACATCTGCTATCAACGGCCTTGGAATGGGACTGACTACAACAGCAGTGCTCGTACTGAGCAATGCGATTATTTCATTGCTTAGACATATTATTCCAAACAGAGTGAGAATTCCAGCCTTTATAGTAATTGTAGCTTCTTTTGTTACGATGGTTCAACTGCTGCTGGAAGGTTTTATACCAAGTCTGTATTCAGCGCTTGGTTTGTATATTCCATTGATTGTAGTTAATTGTATTATTCTTGGTCGTGCAGAATCCTTTGCATCAAAAAATTCTGTGATTCCGTCTATATTTGACGGTTTGGGAATGGGACTTGGTTTTACAGTTGCCCTTACAGCGATTGGTGCAGTCAGGGAACTTCTCGGAGCTGGTGAAATTTTTGGTCAACCTGTTATTAATAGCGTGCTTGCAGCGATTTCTTCCCTATTTGGAATGTCAGAGCCGATAGAGTATGTGCCAATTAGTATTTTTGTCCTTGCACCAGGAGCCTTTTTCGTGCTTGCGGCGCTTACAGCATTGCAAAACCGCGTCAAAAGGAAGATGCAGGAAAAGGGTAAAAATGTAGATAAAATACAGTCAGGATGCAGCTCAGACTGCAGCGCGGGCTGCGCGGGCTGTTCAGACAGCGGTTGTGCACATCGTTTTGTAGATGTGGACGGAGCGCCTGGATCTGTAGCAGACGTGAAAAAATAGTTCAAGTAACGTTTTTTGGAAATGATACAAAGAATTATAATATTTCACGTTAGCAAGCAGAATAGGAGGGAAAAAGGATGCTTGATGTGATAAAGGATTTATTAATATTAATGATTAGTTCCTCTCTTGTAAGCAATGTTGTGTTAAGCCAGTTTTTGGGCCTTTGTCCATTCCTTGGAGTATCAAAGAAAGTGGATACTGCTGTGGGTATGGGCGGAGCAGTTATTTTTGTTATCACAATTGCGTCAGGAGTAGCGGCTGTTATTTATAAATTAGTGCTTGTTCCATTTGATATTACATATTTACAAACAATTGTTTTTATATTGGTAATTGCTGCTTTGGTACAATTTGTCGAAATGTTTTTGAAAAAGTATGTTCCAGCGCTTTATCAGGCGCTTGGGGTATATCTTCCGCTAATTACAACAAACTGTGCAGTGCTTGGAATTGCACTCACCAATGTACAGAAAAAATATGGGATTGGTTTTAGTATTGCAAGTGGATTGTTTACAGCAGTTGGTTTTTTGATTGCAATTGTTATTCTTGCTGGAATCCGTGAAAAAATGGAGTACAATGACATTCCAGAATCATTTCAGGGAATGCCAATTGTATTGATTACAGCAGGGCTTATGGCGATTGCGTTCTGTGGATTCTCAGGACTGCTATAGTGGAAGAAAGGAGTAGCATATGAATATTTCAGGAATATTGACTGCGGTGACAGTGGTTGGTGGAGTAGGCTTATTCCTTGGTATTTTCCTTGGTATAGCGAGTATTGTATTTAAAGTAGCAGTTGACGAGAAGGAAGAAGCTGTGTTGGGGGTTCTTCCTGGAAATAACTGTGGAGGTTGTGGATTTCCAGGCTGTTCTGGATTGGCGGCAGCAATCGCAAAGGGCGAAGCAGCAGTGAATGCGTGTCCGGTAGGCGGTGAGCCTGTTGGAAAAAAGATAGCATCTATAATGGGAGTAACGGCGGGAGAGAGCGTGAGAATGACAGCCTTTGTGAAGTGTGCCGGAGACTGTGAGAAAACTACCAAAATCTATGAGTATACTGGCGTAGAAGACTGCGGTATGGTGAAATATGTGCCAGATGGTGGCGCGAAATCCTGCAATTATGGCTGTTTGGGATATGGAAACTGCGTGAAAGCATGTCCTTTTGATGCGATACATATTGTAAATGGCATTGCGAAGGTTGACAAAGAACAATGTAAGGCCTGCGGCAAATGTGTGGCAGCATGTCCAAAGAATTTGATAGAGATTATTCCCTATGATGCCAAAATAGCAGTGACATGCAGTTCAAAAGATAAGGGACCTGTCACAATGAAAGCGTGCCAGACAGGCTGTATCGGATGCAGCCTTTGTGTGAAGGTGTGTCCTTCGGAGGCAATCACGGTAACAGATTTTCATGCACATATCGATCAGAGTAAATGTACTGGTTGTGGAGCATGTAAGGAAAAATGCCCGAAAAAGGCAATTGCTGAGTTATCATAAAGTGGGAAATTATCCAAACTAAATTTTATAAAAAGATGGTATTGTTTTAAATCTAAAAGCGATACCATCTTTTTTGCTGTTTTTGAAACTTTTCTGATATTAGAAAAATCTATATAATAAAAGAATAAAACAGAAAGGGGGGTGACAGCAATGAAACAAGTATTATATGAAAGACTGATTCAGTATATTCTTGAAAATCAAGACCGGTTTTATCGGATAGCTTATAGCTATACCAAACATCAGGAAGATGCGCTTGATGCTGTCCAGAGTGCTGTATGCAAAGCGCTTGAAGCACATGAAAACATTAAAAATGCAGATGCAGTCAATACATGGTTTTATAGAATATTGATTAATGAATGTTTAATGGTATTAAAAAAGCGGAACAAAGTTGTTTTGACTGCCGATGCTGCGCAGCAAGAAGTGGGGTATTATGAAAAGGGGTACGAGCAGGGAGGTGATATAGAGCAGGAATTAGATAAGTTGGAGCTGGATGTTCAGGGAATTATAAAGCTTCGATTTTTTGAGGAACTGTCTTTGAAAGAAATATCTTGTATTACCGGATTGAAGCTGAATACCGTGAAAACGAAACTTTATCGGGGGTTAAAGCTATTAAAAGAAAATATTCAGGAGGTGGATTTATGGATAGATTAGAGAAAATGAAAGAAAGGTACGATGAAATTGTCATTCCAGAAGAGCTGAATGTTCGGATACAGCAGGAGATAATGAAATCACGTAGGCAGCAGGAGGAAAAGGACAGAGTTTGGAAAAGGCGTCGGTTTAAACATGTAGTCCATGGCATAGAAGCCGCAGCCGCTGTATGTATTCTTTTCACGGCGGCTTTGAATACAAGCGCAGTATTTGCAAAGGAAGCCGCACAGCTTCCTGTAGTTGGAGGACTGGCCCGGATATTGACATTTCGCTCATATGAAACAGAAAAGGACGATATCGCTGTGTCTGTGGAAATTCCAACGATTGAAATGATTGCAGAGGATACAGGAATTAACGTAGATGAAATCAATCAGGAAATTCTTGCGCGCTGTAATCAGTATGCAGATGATGCAGTTTTGCGTGCAGAAGAATACAGAACAGCTTTTTTGGAAACAGGTGGAACACTGGAAGAATGGGCGGAACACAAAATAAAGATTATGGTAGGGTATGAGATAAAGCAGCAGAACAATGACTACCTTTCCTTTGTTGTAAGGGGAACTGAAAACTGGACAAATGCCTATAACGAATCAAGATATTACAATCTGGATTTAGGAACAGGAGAAATGGTTACTTTGAAAGATATGCTAGGTGATGATTATATGGAACTGGTTAATGATAGTATCAAGAAACAGATTGCTGAGAAACAAAAATCAGGAGAAACATTTTTTACAGAAGAGGAAGGAGGGTTTGCAGGGATTTCGGAAGATACTAAGTTCTATATCAATGGGGAGAACCACCCAGTTATCGTTTTTGAAAAATATGAAATTGCGCCAGGTTCATCAGGGGAGGTTGAATTTGAAATCAACCTAACAAATGAATGACAAGGATACCATGGAAAAGTTGTTAAAGATCTCAGCGGGGTTACCCTTTAGAGCCGTCGCGCAGCGACTACAAATAGGAGGAAAATAAAATGAGAAAGAAAATAAAAAGTGTAGTTATTATGTTTTTAAATTTTGTCTTGGCAGGAGCAGTTCTGATGGGTTGTGGAGAAAACCAGAAGGAGTCCCAGCAGGGTATTCCAATAAGTACATCACAAGAAACAGGTCAGGATTCTGTTGTAGAAAAAGTAGACCCAGAAACAACACAAAAAATAGAATCAGGAATGATAGAACTAGAAACAACAGAAACGATAGAACCAGAAACAATAGAACTAGAAACGACAGAAAAAATGGAATTTGAAACGATAGAATTCGAAACTGTAGAAACAGAAATGCAGACGCCAGAAATGTATGAGGATAATTTTGCAGTAGACAGTAAGAGCGCAAAGGAATTTGCCGAAAAGGTGAAAGATGCAGTTTCCAAAAAAGATTTGGATGCGCTAGCAGAACTGACCGCATTTCCAGTTTATGTGGGGCTGCCAGGTGTTGATGTGATTAAAACCAAAGAAGAGTTTCTGAAGCTTGGTGCAGAAGCGGTATTTACGGAGGGATTGATGGAATCTATAAAGATGGCGGATATTGATAATTTTCAGCCCAGTATGGCAGGATTTTCCATATCAGATGGAGGAACTGCAAATATAAACTTTGGCGTTACGAATGGAACACTTTCAATTAACGGAATTAACTATTAACTGTTACAGTATTTGAGTCAAAGCTTCAGATAGCCTTGAACGCAGTAAATTGCTCTGATATAATAGATAATCAGTTTGAAATTAAGTTTGGAGGTAGATAAAAATGGCTGAGCATAGTGGTGGTATATTGGTGTATAAATATATGGGTGGCAAACTGATGGTCATGTTAGCACATCCCGGCGGACCTTTTTGGGCAAAAAAGGATGAAGCTGCATGGTCAATCCCTAAAGGACTGCAAGAGGAGGGCGAATCCATTTTAGATACAGCGAAAAGAGAATTTGAGGAAGAAACAGGCTGTAAAATTGAAACTGCGTTATTAGAACTTGGAACAATTAAGCAGTCAAGTAAGAAGCAAATTACGATTTTTGCGGTAGAAAAGGATATAGACGTGAATAAGGTAAAAAGTAATCTGTTTGAAATGGAGTGGCCGCCGAAGTCTGGAAATATTCAAACTTTCCCAGAAAATGACAGAGCACAGTGGTTTCCAGTTGAAGAGGCCAGAAAGAAGATATTTAAAGGCCAGACAGGCTTTTTGGATAGATTGGTGGAGGCATTAAAATACCAAGAAACGAAAGAAGTAAAATAATGTCATTGTTTGTACACGGACTTGGTAAACGAAAGAATAATGCAATGGAAGAAAAACAGACTCATTTTTGTAATGGCGGTACTTGCTGCAAAGCAGAAGAAAACAGATCAAAAACTTCCTTGTGGCTGTCCAGGAACAAATACAAAAGCAATTACTAGGGATATTTCTTCTGCAGAGATTTGTAATACGCCTATAGTCAGTCAGCTTAGTCAATGGCTGATTCAGATAAAATTAGCACCTGTAAATGCGCCTTAGGAGCTGTTAAGAAATAAATCTTTACATTTGACTTGTCTGAGTCCGCAAATGCCGCGTTGTCATCAGTCGTCGATGCCCGCATCGACTCCATCTTCCGCCTTGCCTTTGTGAACTCATCCTGTGTCAAAGTGTAAAGTTATTTCTTAACAGTTCCTTATTTTCAAAATGCGAATTTGCTGATTGCTGCGGATTGTACAGCTTATGCCTATGGGAATTTTCATAATGAGTTTATTCGAAATCATATCACCTTGATTGGATGTCCAAAGCTTGATGGAGGCGATTATACTGAAAAACTGACTGCCATTATTGCAGGAAACAACATTAAGAGCGTGACAATTGTGAGAATGGAAGTGCCATGCTGTGGAGGAATTGAAAATGCAGCGAAACAGGCGCTGCAGAACAGTGGTAAGTTTATCCCATGGAATGTGGTGACAATCTCTACAGATGGAAGAATATTGGAACGTTAGGATTGAATTGAAAAAGTATGTTCGCTGATTTGTGAGTATATAAAACATTTAATACGATGTTACAACCTCAAAATCTTTTGTTATAAATATTGCCTCCAGATTGTCCCGGCTGCGGACGTATGCAAGTCCTTCGTCGAGTCCAAGCATATAGCAATAAGTGCTGAGGGCATCGCCTTGCAGTGAAGAATCCGAGAGGATTGTAACACCTAATAGGTCATTTTGAACGGGATAACCTGTTTTTGTATCAAAGATATGATGATAGATTATCTCGTTTTTTTCATCTAACAAAAAATAACGTTCATAACAACCAGAAGAAACAACAGAACCATCACAGTTTTGAATCGTAGTAATCACTTCATTGCCGCCTGCAAATGGTTTTTGAATACCAATATGGTAGCTAGAACCGTCAGGCTTTGAACCAATCAACAGAATATTTCCCCCAAGGCTGATAATACCGCTGTCAATCCCCTCAGACAGCAGATATGCTTTCAGGTGGTCTGCAATAAAACCTTTGGCAATAAACCCAAGATCAATAGCGCTTTGAGAGTCTTTTAAGGTTGCAAAATAACGGTTGTTTTCTGAAAGGATATCATTGTATTCAACCATAGATCCAGTTTCATCGGTAATAAGTACATTTTTATAATTAACATGTGTTAGAAGTTCTGAAAGGGTTTGCGCAGAAGGAATCGTATATTCATAATCAGGATTTTCAGATGCTTCTTTCATTTGGCCGGAAATATTCCACGCCTCGGATAGTGGGCGAAGCGTGATATCAAGCATACCATTGCTCAGGTCACAGTATAATAAGGCAGACTGTATTAACTGCGCCGTGTCATAAGAAACTGCAACAGCGGACCCATTGGAATGATTTATATTCCATATATCAGAGCCTTCCTGTGTGGTACTAAAAAGAGATTCATATTTTTCGCAAATTGCAAGGCAGGTGTCAAGAACATCTGCTTTTTTTTCATCGTAGATAGTAATAGAAACCACCGTATCAAAAGCAAAACCTGTCCGAGTGACAGGTGCGTTCTTTATTTTTGAGGAACAGCCCACACCAAAAAGTATGAAGATGCAAAAAAGAAAACAAAAAAAAGAAAATAATTTTTTCATTGAAGTATCACCCGTTATTTTAAAGATTCTATCATAATTATTATTTATAGTACCAAGACGCTAACGCGGCGTCTAGCCCCATTTAAAAGAAATCTTGACTTTTTCCAAAAAAGTAGCATTTTAACAGAGATACACCTATCACAATCAATGAACTATATCGAAAACTGGTAAGTTCCGTTTATCATGGATTTTTAATTGAAAACAAAACCTGTTTCTAGTATACTATGATAATAGGGAGAGTATGTCTATTTTATATTAAGGATGATATGGACCCACCATACCAGGGTACATCAAATAGAGAGAATCCAAGAGATAATCGCTATATACAAGGTGTAGATTTTGAAGAATTTGTGGTGGAACTTGCAAAGTTAAATAATCGTGGTATAGATTTTATTGTAAGTTATGATGGTATGACAGGAGATAAAATAATAGGAAAGCATTTTCCTGAGGAACTTAATTTGAATCATATGTATATTAATGCTGGATTATCAGCGCAGGCAACGCTTAATGGAAAAAAAGAAATAACGTATGAGTCTTTATATACAAGTAAAAATTTAAAATGTAAACAAGATGAATATGTGCAATTAGAATTTTGTTTCGGATAATGGAGAAGAAGATGGATATACCAGAGGATTTAAAAAATGGCGGGTATGAACATGCCCCCAGAGCAGCTAGGGATGTAAGAGAATTGGGAATCCCATTAGATACATTTAAAATTAAGGATAGCAGTGGGAAAACGATTGCTGCTTATAAATTTGGAGATTGGGAGGCGGCAAAGAAAACAAACCAATTGTCAAAAGCATCGGGGCGAACCCAGATTACAGAAAAATTGAAAAATGCATTGATTGACCGTTATGGAGCTAAATGTCATTTGTATGGAGAAGAATATCCTGCGAGATTATTACAACCAGATCACAGGGTTCCTTATGAAATAGGAGGGGATCCGATTGATATGTTGAATACTGATTATTTTATGCTTTTATCACCGTCAGCCAATAGAGATAAATCATGGGCTTGCGAGCATTGTCCAAATTGGACTCCCAAAAATATAGATATGTGTAAAACATGTTATTATGCATATCCTGAAGAATATCAGCATATTGCTGGAGTCAGAGAAAAGAAACTAGATCTTGTTTTTAGTAGCGAAGATATTGATTTGTTTAATGAGATAGTAGAGGAGGCAAATTTACATAATACATCATATCAGAGCATTGTAAAAAGAATGATAAAGTATTATCAAAAGATAAATGAAATAAATGGTAAATAAAAAAGAGTAAACAAGGTTGCAAAATATGAAAGACACTGTACTTATGGGAAAGGAAACATAATGAAAATTATAGGGTTACTGATACTTGCTGTGTTTTATGCAGTCTATATTGGAAAGATGATACTACAAAAAAGAAAAGGCATACAGACAGACCAAATGGCAAAAGGCAAGCAGAAAACGAAAATATTTTACATTGAGCTGGTTATGAAAATAGCCACTTATTCCGTGGTGGCAGTAGAAGTCCTTAGCCTGCTTTTTATTCCCTCATATTTGTCGCGGACGCTTGTTACTGTCGGTGTGGTTCTTGGCTTTATTGGAGATATTCTTTTTACGGTATCAGTCATAACAATGAAAGACAGTTGGCGGGCTGGCATAGCAGAAAACGATAAAACGGAAATTATTACCAGTGTTTCACACAGATTTTCCCTTATTTGCAACATGGAAAAATAATAGGGGTGCAATTTCTTGCTATGATAAAGGCGCATGGAACAGACCATGTGCCTTTTTGCGTCCCAAAAGAGGAATAGGAACAATCGTAATCAGATCATTACCACAGGACAAGAACCAACAAGCAAAAATCACTATCATTCACAATTGAGTTTGAAAAAATCTCTCAATTGTTCATTGTTTGTGAAACAAGGTATCATATGATAAAATTTTATTAACAATAGAGCATATCTTAAAAATCAATACCAGGAGGAACAGAATGCTTGACAGGGAAAAGGTTGGAAGGGCAATTTCAGAACAGAGAAAAATAAAAGGAATGACACAGAAACAGCTTGCGGATTTATTGAATGTGTCTTATCAGGCAGTTTCGAGATGGGAACAGGGAATCAGTCTGCCATCAGTAGACATGATTTATGATATTGCGCAGGAATTAGAGACGACTGTTGATTTTTTGCTGAATGGGTTTTCAGAGGAAAGGAAAGTCATCAGCTATATGGATTCCGGTTTGGATGTCAAAAAACTTCATATGGCAAAAGACAGATTGAGCCGTCTTGTCACACAGGACGATATGCTGCGCTATGTAAATGTTGCAGATCCAGTATTTTTTAAATTGGATACTTCTGCAATGAAAGAACCAATATATGTATTTGCAAATTATGTACCCGGTTCAAAAGAACGTTTTGCAATGGAAAATGGATATGATAGGGAACTATGTATGGACTTGGTGTCAAATGCTGCGAACAGCCTGATACGTTTTGGGGTAAAGCCTGCGATTTTACAAGCAAATATGGTTTGTGGGAATAATGACAGTGGACAGCTTCTTGTTATGGGAGAAGCATTCAAGGAAGCTTGTGAGAGCAATGGAATTGTGTACGCAGGATTGGAGGTATCAGCACAGGCTGTCAATTATCATACAGGAGAATATAAAGTCGGAGCGGTTGTCATAGGGGTAGTGGACAAAAATAATATTATCACAGGAAGTAAAATAAAAGAAGGCGATGTTTTGATTGGTCTGCATTCAGATGGCATTTCATCTATAAGCTATCCTTTTATTAAAGTGATTCTTGATAGAAGACCCGATACTGCATACGCCAAAGTTGATGCTCAGCATATTTTTATGGATGAGCTGATGAAGCCAAACGCCTGTTACGTAAACGTTATCAATAGACTTTGTGAGCAAGATTTGGTACATGGTATTTTCCAAATCAAAAAATCATTATATTTTCGCCAATACTATGAGACAATTCCCCAAGGGCTAGGTGCGAATCTTTGCGTTTCATCAATACCAATTCCGCCGCTGTTCCGATATCTATATGATTTGAATATGATGGACAGAGAATGTTTTTTAGAGGATTTTTCCCTGGGTATCAGTATGATTTTGGCAGTTCCTAAGGAGCAGTGTGACGAGGCTGTGAACATGATAAAACACTATCACCAATGTTATATTCTTGGAACAATCGAAAAAGATGTAGAACACCCTGACGCAAGGGTATGGGGGTAAAAGATTGAGCGCCAGCGCGCTCAATCTGCATTCGCAATTTCCTATAAGGTAAAAGATTGAGCGCCAACGCGCTCAATCTGCAAAAGTACAGAATTTATATTTAGGGGGGAGAGCTGCATGTTAAAAGCGAGTTTGCGTAATGGGTATATGTTATTGCTGTTTATTTTATTTTCATTTGTGCTAAATGAAATTGTGATTCTTGGAAATGATTTGATTGCAGAATCTGTTGATTTGATGCTTTCAGGCAGACAGGTGTATTTTTCAAGGTTTATGATGCCGTTATTTTGTATGATTGTTCTAGGAACGGCAGTTGCATATTTAAAAGGTATCTGCGGGAGCCATTATAGTGCTAAGGTACAGAGGGATGTTCGTATCTCATTAGGGAAGCATTTGATGCGGCTTCCATTTGCTTATTCTGATGAAAAAGGAACAGGAAGCATTATTACAAGGTTGATATCCGATATGGAGGAAATGAGGAGGTTTTTTTCAGAAATTCTTCCGGGATTTCTAGTAAATATCATTACAGTGACAACGGCGACGGTGTATTTGATTCAAATGGATGCACGACTGATTGCCGTGCTGTTTGCGAGCTATCCGATTATGCTGGTGGTAGCAGATAAGCTGTCAAAAAAACTGGCAGAGTTGACAAAAAAGCTGCGGGTTCATATGGATGAGCGCACAGAAAAGGCTTATGATGCGATTCAGGGTATCGTAGTTGGCAGAAGTTATAATCTATACGAAGTTCATAAACAGAAAATTGATATGGTGATTGACAAAATGGTAGCGCAAGGATGTAAAAGCACACGGATTTCTTCTCTTGGATGGGTACTAAAAAACGTGATTACGACTATTCCTGTTATCTTTTGTTATCTTTTTGCACTGTATGAAACAAGGCTGGGCAGGATTACTGTTGGTGAAATGCTTTCGTTTACAGTGATACTCAGCAGAATTTTGTATCCAATTGGTGATGTTGTGTTTTGCGCAAATGATATCCGTGAAGTGGGTGTTTCCTTGAAGAGGATACAAGAGCTTTATTGTCAGTCAGAAGAGAGAACGGGCGGCAGTGTACATAGAATGATTGAAAACAATATAACAAATCCGGCTATTGAGTGGAAGGATGTCGAATTTAGCTATGATGACTGCCAAGAGCACACGGTTTTAAACAAAATGAGCTTTTCTATTGAAACAGGAGAGCAGACAGCTTTTGTGGGAGGCTCAGGAGAGGGAAAGACAACGATTTTTAAGCTGCTATGCGGATTTTATGAAATAGGAGGAGGACAGTACAGGCTTTTTGGGAACTCCTTTGCGGACTGGAATTTGGAAGCGGCAAGAAAGTGTTTTTCACAAGTATCACAAAATATCTTTTTGTTTCCTGGAACAATTCGACAGAATGTAGCATGTGGAAAGGAAAATGCTACAGAGAAAGAGATTGTGGAGGCTTGTAAAAATGCAAATATTCATGATTTTATTATGGAACTGCCTCAAGGGTATGAAACTTTAGTTGGTGAACGCGGCGTGCTCCTCTCTGGAGGGCAGAGACAGAGAATTTCGATTGCGAGAGCTTTTTTGAAGAATGCGCCAATTCTTCTGCTGGACGAACCAACTGCTTCCGTAGATGTTGCCGCAGAGCAGAAAATACAGGAAGCTATTGATAGAATCGCAATAGGAAGAACCGTGATTATCATTGCACATAGACTTTCTACGATAAAAAATGCCAAAAAAATTTATGTAGTTAGCGGCGGTAAAATTGCAGAAGCAGGAAATCATGAAGAGCTTCTGGGAAAAAGAGGGATTTATGCACAAATGTATGCAAAAGGTTAAACAAAAAACGCTTTTTCGTTTCTTGGGTCTTATGGGAAATCGGCTTCCTATCTATTTAAGCGCTATTTTGATTTCTACCATAGGGGATGTGGGACGAAAGATAGCAAATTCCTACTTAATCAAGAATATTATAACAGCGGCACAAAGTGGCAGCACAGAAAATATTCTTGTTCTTGTGGTTGGCAATTTTACGGTATTTGTGATTGGACTGCTTTTATGGCGCTTCGGAATAATACATTATAACATTGAGGCAAAAACTGGTACAGGGAAGGTGGAAAAGCTGGTGTTTTCAAAAGCAATGCGTCTGCCAATGTCCTATTATGAAAAAAATCACAGTAGTGATTTTATGTCAAAATTGATTTATGATACCCAAAAAGCATCCGATATTTATACATCAAGGCTTCGCAGATTGTTAGCGGCGATTATTTCTACAGTTTTGTATCTGATTCCAATGTTTTATTTTAGTTGGGAACTTACGCTTTGTCTGTTTGCTGTCAGCCTGCTTACTTTTGCAGGTAACAATCTTTTTGCCGATCCTATGAAAATGGCAGGGAAGCGCCTTTCGGACGAAAACAGCAGAGTGCTTGAAAAGCTGACAGATATTTTGTCAGGTATGGAACTTGTCAAGATTTTTCCAGTTGGATCAAAGTTATCAAGAGAATATACAGATGCAAACAAAGAATATTTTCGTATTCAAAAAGGCGCAAACCGTTTGTCAGCAGGGCTGGAATGCCTTAATTGCATGTTTGATTTAATAGGCGCATTGGCCTTTTTGGGACTTGGAATCTGGTTTGTGTCAATCGGAAGAATTAATCTTGGAGAATTGACCGCACTTTATACATTATATGGTTCATTTCGCAATGTTTTTCTGGAAATAGGGCAGTATTTGCCTCAAATGATGAACTGTATTGCCAATGCAGAGAAGATATTTGAATTTTTGGATTTGGAAGAAGAACCCAAACAATGGAAATTGGAGACAAGGAAGCAAATGGTTGGGGAAGCTGCTGCACAAAAGGATGTGATACTATCCATGCAAAAGGCAGGCTTTGCATATGATGCAAACAGAAAAATTTTGGATAACTTTTCGATGGAAATAAAAAAAGGAAGTTTTGCGGCTATCGTAGGAGAGTCCGGCTGCGGAAAGAGCACCCTTGCGAAACTTTTGCTGGGATTCTATCCATTAGAAGAAGGAAACATAACCATAGATGGCAGAGCGTATTCAGATCTTACGTTAAAGGAAATCAGAGAGCAAATCGCTTATGTACCACAGGAACCATATTTGTATGAAACAACAATTGCAGAAAATATATCTTATGGCAGATGTACAGCAGGCCGCGACGAGGTTATAGCTGCAGCAAAAGCAGCAAATGCGCATTCTTTTATTACAAGGCTGCCTGATGGGTACGATACTGTATTGGGGGAGCGTGGAAATACCTTGTCAGGCGGCGAAAGGCAGCGTATTGCGATCGCGCGGGCAATTATTAGAAATGCACCTGTTATTATTCTTGATGAAGCTACGTCTGCGCTCGATAATGAATCGGAATCACTTATACAGGAAGCAATAAAAGGTTTAAAGGGTGGCTGTACGATTCTTATGATTGCGCATAGGCCAAGCAGTATTGCAGCAGCAGATGTGATAATCCATGTGGGGGGATAGAAATGCAGCACATTTTTTTAGAATCCAAAAGGCTCGTTTTATATCAAATTCCAATATACGAACAGGCTAATCATGTGAGCCAATGGTATTCTATCACAGAAAAGAAAAATCAAGTCAATATTGGATTTATTGGGATGGTACACTGCCATCCTGAATGGAACAATACAGGTGTTCAGATTATTATTTCGAAAGAAGAAAATCGCAGAGAAGGATATGCATTGGAGGCATTGGAGCTTTTGGAACAGTATGTTTTTGAAGCGCTTTTTTATCAGCGGATTGCTGTGAAAATTATTGATTTTAACAAACCTGCTATTGCACTTTTCAAAAAAGCAGGCTATAAGCTGGAAGGCGTGCAGGAACAAGGATTTTATTGTCGTGATAAGTACTATGATTTTATATTATTACGTCTTTTGCGGCATGAATATTTACGTCGAATGGAAAAACTTCATATTTTCCTATAGCAGAAAATGTTTACATTGTAGACAAAAAATGGTAATATGTGTTTTGCAGCATATGTTTACAATATAAACAGAAACGACATTCCAACTTGGGGACGATGGAGGTACTGGATGAAAGAGCTTTCCAGAGTTTATCAAGGCAGTGTCAGTATGCTGATAAATGGATTTGTCGAGTGGGGATTTGTACATGAGCAGGAATAGTAGAATTGATATGAAAGAAAAGTGCATATTGCTGGTTGCAATGATAATACCATTATTTTTGGGTGCTTGTACGGGAAAAATTGATGAGGATGAACTACAGCAAATACCTTTTGAAGCGGTAGGCCAAAAACTTGAGATGCCGATGACAGGGACGGAAAAGATATCAGAGGAACTAAGCAATTCTGCGAGCGAAGAATTATTGACAGAAGAAATTGAGCAAGGCAGCAGTCCTGTGAACAATAGTCAGGAAATAGCAGAATTACCTCAAACAGAAACAACAGTTGAAAACAATACAGCGGAATCAACACAAACTATGCAGACGCAATTAACTCAAGATATGAAAGAGGATTTGTTTGTAGGGGAATACAACAGTTTTGATATGGATGAACCAAGCCTTGAGATTCAAAAAAATGAAGATGGAACATATTGGATTCAGATTGGTATTTTCCGGTTAGTATCACTTGATGATGGGAAAGGAATAGCTGATGACGACGGAATCATGTTTTCAGCGACAGCGCCTAATGGTCAAATCCTTGAAGGAACCATAACCTTAGAAGGGGAAACTGCCATAGTGACCTTTACAAATGCAGAGTGGAGCACCTATTCTAGTGAAAATGTATACAAATATTATAAGACATCAAACATCCCTAATATATATACATTCTGACTTTGGTACTGTCAAAGGAATGCGTGCGTTGCCTGAATGATTCATACTTGATTGTTGTTTCATTAAGTTATATGATACACAAAAAATAGACAGAGGATGAGTTGAAAGACTGTGTTGATACTGAATATTCTTGCGACAATTGGAACCATTTTGGCAGTCCTATTACTGGGACTACTTGTGGCTGCGATAATGCTGTTGCACAGCGATTTAAAAGGAGGTATTTTAATGAAATATGCAAATCAGATTTCAGAAATCATTAATGCTTTTTCACCAGCGCCATTACGATCAGAACAGATGGTAGAGTTTTACTGTGAGGATACAATGGAATATCGTACAAGCGATAAATACAATTCTCCTATTGAAGATATTTTTGATATTTGTCAGAATTCCGAAGAATGCAGTGCCTGTCTGCTGTTGGGACATAGAGGCTGCGGAAAGAGCACAGAGCTGAACAGAATGTCACAAAAGCTTGTGGCGGAGGGATATTCTGTGAAGATAATTCATTGCAGTACAGACTTAGATTTATTTAATATTGTGCATTCAGATCTCTTTATACTACTGGGAGAAGCACTGCTGGAAATTGCCCAGGAAGCAGGGTGTGAAATTGAAAATGAGCTTCTGAAAAATATTCAAAGTTTTTGGGAGGAAGGCACAGAAATTAGAATGGCGCAGGAAACAGCGTCGGCTTCTATTGAAACAGGTGTATCTGTCGAAACCAAAGGGATTCTTGCAGGTATTTTGAATCTTTACACAAAAATAAAAGCAGATTTAAAATATAATGAAGAAATCAGAAAAGAATATCGCAGAAAAATAAGCATTCGTTCCAGCGAATGGATTGGAATATTGGGGAAGGTAGCAGAAGAAATTGCAAAAAAAGCAGAAGGAAAGCGTCCAATTGTAATTTTTGAAGATCTTGACAAACTCAATCCGGAAGATGCATGGACTGTGTTTTATAATTATGCAGCAATTTTATCTGGAATGCGGTTTCCAGTAATCTATACATTTCCAATCGGACTTTCGTATGATACACGGTTCTCTGCTATGGAAAGCTATTTCATAACGAAAACACTGCCAATGATTAAAATTGAAACAATCGATAATCAACCTTTTCAAGAGGGGATTGATATAATTCGTGAAATCGTGGAAAAACGTGCGGATTTGTCCCTATTTGAGACAGGTGTTTTGGAAATGCTGATTCAGTACACGGGAGGATCTCTGAGAGATTTATTTCATGTGATTAATACCTCTGCAAATAGAGCAAAGCGCAGAAACAGCGCAGTGATTTCTATGGAGGATGCGGAACGCGCGCTTGAGGAGGTGAAGACTTCTTTAACAAGACGAATCGAGGAGAAGGACTATGATTTTCTGTTGAAGATTTACCATGAAAATAAAGAGCGGATAGAAAACAAGGAAATGCTGCTGAAGATGCTGCAGGCATCTGTGGTGTTGGAATACAATGGGAAGCGATGGCACAATGTTCATCCTTTGGTGATGAAATTTTTTAAGGAACAGGGGATGGTTTGATATGCGGGAGCATGATCAGGAAGGATACCAGACCTTAGGTTGGATTATCAATAAATCAGAACAGGGATTGTATTTAGTCGTAGCTGATGAAGACACACAAAAAGAAATTGTTGATATTTACAGAAGAGGAGCAGTCAAGGTTTATGATTATAAACGGCACCCAGGAGCATATTCTTTTCGTGATTTGCAGGAGTGGGCAGACAGAGAACCTGAAACGCAGATTTTTATGGTTGTCAATTTTCATCTTGCAATACAGAATGAAGATGGTCTGAAGCGTTTGAATTTCAGCAGGGATATGTTGGAGGGGCTTGGAAAAAATTTTATTTTTTTTGTTACGCCGTATGGGGATGACAGACTCGCTACGAAGGCATATGATTTTTATTCTTTTGTGAAGCTTCGAATTATCTTTCATAATGACGAGACAGAAGAAAAGGAAAAAGAATTGTTGTCTGTAACAGAAAAACTGTCAAAAGAAAAAAAGTGGAAACCAGAGGAAGCAAAGCAAAAGTTTGCAGAGGCATATGATTTCATAGAACAGGCAAAAGAGGAACAGGACAAAGCACACTATAATGAAAGTGTGAGGCTGTTACAAAAAGCACAGGAAATTAAAGAGAATTTACTTGGTCCGCAGCATCTGGAAATAGCAGGAGTCCAGCAATTGCTTGCAGATGTATATAAATACCAGGGAAAATACAAAGAAGCGGAATTATTATATCAAGAGAGTTTACAGATAAGGAAAAAAATACTGGAAGAAGAGCATCCAGATACAGTGTTAATATATAATAATCTGGCTTATGTATATCAAGAACAGGGAAAATACAACAAGGCAGAAGAACTGTACCAAAAGAGTTTGCAAATCAGTAAAGAGATATTAGGAGAAGAGCATCCCAATACAGCGACAATATATAATAATCTGGCTTATGTATATCAAGAACAGGGAAAATACAACAAGGCAGAAGAACTGTACCAAAAGAGTTTGCAAATCAGTAAAGAGATATTAGGAGAAGAGCATCCCAATACAGCGACAATATATAACAATCTGGCTTATGTATATAAGGAACAGGGAAAATACAACAAGGCAGAAGAACTGTATCAAAAGAGTTTGCAAATCAGTAAAGAAGTATTAGGAGAAAATCATATAGATACAGCGATAAGTTATAATAATCTGGCGGGTATATATGAAAATCAGGGAAACTATCAAAAAGCAGAAGAACTATATCAAAAGAGTTTACAGGTAAGGAGAAAAATACTGGGAGATCAGCATCCAGATATAGTGACAAGTTATAATAATCTGGCTTATATATATCAAAAACAGGGAAAATATAACAAAGCAAAACAATTAGTTCAAAAGAGCTTGCAAATCAGTAAAGAAGTATTAGGAGAAGAGCACCCAGATACAGCGACAAATTATAATAATCTGGCTTATGTTTATCAAAGACAGGGAAAATATAACAAAGCGGAAGAGCTGTATGAAAAAAGCCTGAAAATTAGAAAAGAGGTATTGGGAGAAACACATCCAGATACAGCAATAACGTACAATAATTTGGCTTATGTTTATCAAAAACAGGGAAAATATAACAAAGCGGAAGAGCTGTATGAAAAAAGCTTGAAAATTAGAAAAGAGGTATTGGGAGAAACACATCCAGATACAGCAATAACGTACAATAATTTGGCAGATTTATACCTAAAACAGAAGCAATATAAAAACGCAATATCATATTATCTGAAAGCATACAATGTTTTTTTGTCTGTATTAGGGAGTAGCCATTCATACACGCAGGCTGATTACACAAATATGAAGCATGCATATTACCAATCAAACCCAGATGGCAATTTTGAACAGTGGTTAGAGAAAGAAATGAAAAAAGAAGCTTTCCGTTAAGCAGGCATAGTTCTGCAAACGGAAAGCTTCTTTTTTCGTGGTATGAAATTCATTTAGCAAAGTTCAAATTTCTGCACCATTTTGTTCAGTATGTCAGCCTGTGAAGCCAATTCCTCGGAGGTTGCAGAAGTTTCCTCGGAGGCAGCAGAATTATCTTGTATTCCATGAGCGATTTCTTCAATTCCTACACGGAGCTGTTTCATATTTTCTGCCTGAATCGCTGCATTCTCTGCGGTTTCTTGAATCATCTTATTTACATGGTCTACTGCGCTTACAGATTCTTTCAGAGAACTCATAGCACCAGCGGCAATCGTATTTCCCTTATTGATTTCTTCCATTGAAATTTCAATCAGTTCTTTTGTGGTGTTTGCTGCTTTGGAACTTTCCAGTGCCAGTTTGCCTATTTCATCTGCTACAACTGCAAAACCTTTGCCGGCTTCACCAGCGCGGGCTGCTTCGATAGAAGCATTTAAGGACAAAAGATTTGTCTGTGATGCAATATCTTCGATTGTCTGAATAATGCCAACAACCTGCTGTGAGGTTTGGCGGATTTCATTCATCGCATCTATCATCTGCTTCATTTTTTCCTGATTCTGTTCAATCATTGTAGTTGCTTGTGCTGTTGCTTTTGCAGAAGCTTCTGCTTCTTTGCGGCTGTTCTCTACCTGTTCTGTAACTGTAGCGGTGGTTGCTGTGAGCTGTTGAATTGATGCTGCCTGTTCTTCTGCACCCTCTGCTAAGACTTGAGAAGCAGAAGCAAGTTCAGCAGCGCCTACAGATACACGTTCCGAACTTTCATTGATGCCTATCATAACCTGATTCATAGAATCAGAAATATTGAGCAGAGCCGTTTTTATTTTCTGGAATTCACCAACATAATCATTTTTTAATTCAACACGAAGTTTTCCATCAGCGATTTGCTCCAATACTTCCGCCGTTTCATCAATATATACAATATATTGTTTGAGTCGGTTGACTGTCTTTTGGAAAGATTCGCCAAGTTGTCCAATTTCATCTTGACTTGTGATGTGAAGATGCACATCTAAGTTCCCAGATGCAAGCTGTTGTGCAGTATGATTCAATTCCAGAATCGGTTTTGTCAGATTTGCGGCGCTTTTCTTGATGCTGATAGCTATTAGTAAAATACCAACTGAAAAGATAACGATGAGCGCGATAACCATTGCAATCAACGTTGAGTAGAATTCCAATAAAGGCATATTGCTGAGAACAACATATCCTGTTTCACCTATAGAATCTACGGCACCATATTTTGTGACGCCATCCGCCTTATATTTCAGAAAAAGCTCATTGCCTGAAATAACTGCATCAACAGCGTTTTGAGAGATATTTGTATCAGCGATATTTTTCTGGATATAATCTTTGTTCGCATGATAAAGGATGGTACCTTCGCCGGAAAAAAGTAAGATATGCCCATTCTGTCCTATCACGTATTCACTCATGATATTTGTCATATGCTCTAAAGAAATATCCATTCCTGTTGCGCCGATAACCGTTGATGTAGATTTATCATAAACTGGCGACACAGCGCTTAGTATCATTTTTCCGGAGGCAGAATCCACATAAGGTTCTGTCAGAATCGTCTTTTTTGTCTCTATACATGTATACCATTCGCGTGTAGTAACGTCCCACCCTTCACCTGTGGTAAATCCATCGGATTGTGTTAGTACACTTGCATCTATATCAGCAATCCACACAGACAAAATATTTTCTGGATCTGTGTTTACAATGTCCATAAGATTATTTCTGACAGTTTCCATTTGCTCAGCCTGCAAGATATCATCGCCTGCTTTTGTTTGTTTCATAACATTTTCAATCTCTGGGTTAACTGCCAGTTGCTCTGCACATTTTATGTATTGCTCCAAAAAACCTGCTAACTGGTTTGCGGCTGCCTGTGATTCGAGTGTCAATTCGGCTTCCTTTGAAGAAATTGTCAGCCATCCTACCATACAGATTGCAACAATTGCTATAAATAAAAGTACAAAAATAACACTTCCGCCAATTTGATGAAGAATTTCATCTGCAATATTTTTTCTGGAATTTCGGTCTTTTGTTTTCTGTTTCATGATAATCCCCCTTAATGCTTTTTATGTACGCTCAGAATCTCTCTTGTAGTTATTCTTGCGGATTTTTTGGCAGATGCAATTTGTGCAGGTTCCCACAATCATATTAAGCACAATAAGACTTAGAGAATACATTCCTTTATTATTGTAGCGCCCTTTTTCTGACAATACAATAAAAATTTAGATTTTTTTCGTAATGATATAATAGCACAGTGAAAAATACTAAGCTGAACTGTTACTTTAATTCTACTTTATCATCGGAAAAAGGTGCACATTATCGTTATTTTGTGTTAAAATATGTTTAGGACACCAAGAGCGTATTTTTAAGAGAAATTATACTGTGAAAATGCATAAGTGTAACAGAAATTCAGGGAGGTTAAATGGAATGAATCAAAAAAGTAAATGGAGAAAGCTTTGCAGTCTGCTTCTTGCTGCAGCAATGCTTGCAGGGTGTGGAAACACAGAAGAGAAAATTGTATCAGAAGTATCGGAGGCAGAAGAAACAAATACTGCAGAATCCTCTGAAGATACAGAAGTATCTATTGGTATGCCCAAACAGATGCCGGCATTTATCGCAAAGGATTTGCAAGGAAACGAAATAACAGAAAGCATATTTGCAGAAAAGGATTTGACCGTTGTAAATATATGGGGCACATTCTGTCCACCATGTATCGCGGAAATGCCAGAGCTTGGGGAGTGGGCGAAAGAAATGCCGGACAATGTACAGCTTGTCGGTCTGATTGTTGATATTCAAGGAGACAATGATACAGAACATCATGATTTGGCGGTGATGATTACAGAAAAAGCAGGTGCAGAATTTACACAGATTATTGCAAATGAAGATTTGAGTGATATTACAAGGTGGGTCGTTGGTGTGCCTACAACGCTCTTTGTTGACAAGGAAGGAACAATTGTTGGTGAAGCGATTGTTGGTGCCGATGTAGATGGTTATAAAAGCTTTGTAGAGGATTATATTGATGGAAAATAAAAAGAAGAATGTAGTCGGGAGTGTAATTCTGCTTGTTGCAGTGGGATTTCTTTTTTTGGGGGCAGCAAGAGATGAAACGGCGATTGTTTTGAACAAAGCCGTGAATATCTGTCTGGAATGTATTGGATTGGGGTGATTTATCATGAAACTGACACATTCTTTCAAAAGAAAATTGGTTCAGATCATTGCGTTTGGTTTTTCAAATTCCCATTTGGTGAACTTTAAGGACGGCAGTATTTACCAGGGAAAATGGAAACAATTTTGCAATCCAGGATTAAACTGTTATTCCTGTCCTGCGGCTGGATTTGCCTGTCCTATTGGAGCGCTGCAGTCTGTAAATGGTTCCATGAAATTTAATTTTAGTTTTTATGTGGTTGGCTTTTTGCTTGCTGTGGGAGTATTGCTGGGAAGATTTGTCTGCGGGTGGTTGTGCCCATTTGGATTGCTGCAGGAGATACTGCATAAGATACCAACACCAAAATTAAAGTTATGGAAAGGATTTTTGTATCTAAAATATGTGATTCTTGTAGTTTTTGTGCTGTTGCTGCCAATTGTAGCAACAGATTATATGGGAATGGGTAAACCTGCGTTTTGTCAGTATATTTGTCCGGCGGGAACATTGGAAGGGGGAATACCGCTTTTGAGTATACACCCAGAATTGAGGCAAACAATAGGCTCATTGTTTTTTCTAAAACTGGGGATTCTGATTGTTACGATTGGTGGATGCATTTTGGTATATCGCTTTTTTTGCCGTACACTCTGCCCACTGGGATTGATTTATGGTTTGATGAATAAGATTAGTTTTTATCATTTAGAAGTAGATTCGCATCAGTGCATAAATTGCGGCAAATGTTCAAAAATCTGCAAAATGGAGGTTGACCCTGTGAAAACACCGGATTCCGTAGAGTGTATCCGATGCGGGGAATGTGTGGAGGCATGCCCGAAAAATGCAATTTCTATGGGGATTGGAGCAGGAAGAAAGAATCGCGCAAATTGTACAAAGTATAGAAATATTGAGGAAAGCAAATAATGAAATTTAGAAAAAGAAACCAAAGGAAAGGAGCTGATAATGATGTTGGAGAAAATTGATTTGTCCAAAACAATTGCCAAAAAGGAGTACAAAAAGCGCATGGAGGAACTAGAGTCCCGGCTTGCACTGTTACAAAGAGCGTTAAAAGGCAAGAATGTTCCTGTTATGATTGTATTTGAAGGTTTTGGAGCGGCAGGAAAAGGTACGCAGATTAACCGGCTGATTCAAACGCTGGACCCAAGAGGATTCACAGTGTATTCTACAGATGCAGAGACAAAAGAAGAGCAGCTTCATCCCTTTTTGTGGCGTTTTTGGAACAAAACACCAGAAAAAGGGCGAATTGCAGTGTTTGACAGAAGCTGGTACAGAAAATTGCTAATTGACCGATACGAAACAAAGCCGTCAAAGAAAAAAATTGCAATAACCTTAGATGAAATTAACACTTTTGAAAAGCAGCTTACAGATGGCGGGACACTGATTATTAAATTTTTCCTTGATATTTCCAAAAAGGAACAAAAAAAGCGTCTGAAAAAGCTTCGGGAAAATAAGTCAACAAAATGGAGGGTGACAGAGGCAGATATAGACAGAAATAAGCATTTTGATGCTTATGCGAATATGGCAGATGAAATGCTGGTAAAGACAGATAGCAGTTATGCTCCTTGGACGATTGTAGAGGCAGAAGATGCAGATTTTGCTACGATTAAAATTCTCTCCAAGGTAGCAGATGCCTTTGAAGAACGGTATCAAACAGAATGTAAATCAAGTGAAAAATTAATAGACGGAAAATTTGACAGTACAAATTTGAATGATAGTATGCTGAAAAAATCCGACTTATCCAAAAAACTGAAACAAGAAGATTATGATAAAAAGCTGTCGGAACTTCAAAAAAAACTGGGTCATTTGCATGGGCAGCTTTATGCAAAGCGAATTCCAGTAGTGCTTGCTTTTGAAGGCTGGGACGCAGGAGGAAAAGGCGGTGCCATAAAGCGGCTCACAAGAGCGCTTGACCCTAGAGGATATACGGTAAATCCTACAAGCTCTCCCAATGATATAGAGCGGGCGCATCATTATCTGTGGCGGTTTTGGACGAGAATGCCAAAAGATGGACATATCGCTATTTTTGACCGTACTTGGTACGGACGCGTTATGGTGGAACGTGTTGAGGGATTCTGTACGACGCAGGACTGGCAGCGGGCTTACAAGGAAATCAATCAGATGGAAAAACAGCTTGTGCATCATGGTGCTGTAGTACTCAAATTCTGGCTTCATATTGACAAAGGAGAACAGGCAAAACGGTTTAAGGACAGACAGGAGAATCCAGAGAAAAGCTGGAAGATTACAGATGAGGATTGGCGAAACAGGCAAAAATGGGAACTTTATGAAAAAGCGGTTGATGAAATGCTGGTAAGAACTTCTACAGCCGAGGCGCCGTGGATTATTGTTGAAGGAAATGATAAGTATTATGCGCGCATCAAAGTGCTTGAAACAGTGGTAGCAGCATTGGAAAAACGGCTGAAAAAAGAATAGAATTTAAAATGAAAGCATCAGAAAAGGGATAAATTAGAGGGACTGATACATATATTTTTATGAACCTTTGATAAAAAAGGAAAATAAAAATTTATGGAGAAGAAAAATATTATCCTTAGAACGATAGTGTCATTTATTCTGATAATTGCGATAAGTTTTGCACAACTGCCAGCGTCTGTACAGGCAGAGGAAGTAAAACTCAATCTGTATGCCAAAGCAGCGGTTTTGATGGACGCTGATACAGGGCGGGTATTATATGACCGCTGTGGGAATGAACAGCTTCCTATGGCAAGCACCACAAAGATTATGACACTGATTGTAACGCTTGAGAATGCAAATTTGGAGGATACCGTAACAGTATCCTCCTATGCGGCGTCTATGCCCAAGGTCCATTTGGGTATGAGGACTGGAGAACAGTATCAATTAAGAGATTTGGTACTTTCTCTCATGCTCGAATCACACAATGATTCTGCTGTTGCGATTGCAGAACATGTGGGTGGTAGCGTAGAGCAGTTTGCAGCGCTTATGAACAAGAAAGCAGAGGAAATCGGCTGCAAAAATACGTATTATATTACTCCGAATGGGCTGGACGCCGCACAAGGAGAAAAAATTCATTCTACGACGGCAAGGGATTTGGCGTTGGTTATGTCTTATTGCATCACGAAATCACCTCAAAAAGAAATGTTTCTTGAAATCACAAGAACACCAAACCATTCATTTACAGATTTATCTAAAAAGAGAAGTTTTTCTTGTATCAATCACAATGCATTTTTGAATATGATGACGGGCGCACTGACAGGGAAAACAGGTTATACGTCCAAGGCTGGCTATTGTTATGTAGGCGCGCTTAGGCAGGATGATAAGACTTTTGTAGTAGCGCTTTTGGCGTGCGGCTGGCCGAATCATAAAACTTATAAATGGAGTGATACCAGAGTATTGATGGAATATGGCCTGGGAAATTATCAGTACCGTGGATTTAAAGAAGTGCCGATTCCAGAGCAGACCTTAGAAAACATCGCTGTTAGCAACGCGCAGAATGCGGGAATTGGTGAAAAGATAGATTTGGAAGTGGAGGCAGCGGGCAGCTTTGACGAAGGAGGTCTTCTAATGAGAGAAGACGAAAAAGTAACCGTTGTACTGCATAAAGTAAAAACGCTGACTGCACCCGTAGAAAAAGGAAAGGAAATAGGTCATATTAGTTATATGGTGGGCAATCGCGAGTGGAAACGCATCAATCTTATCACTGCGGAAGAGATTGAAGCCATTGATTTTGAATGGTGTATCCGGCAGGTCTTTCATAAATGGACAATAAATGATGAAAATTCTCTTGATTTTTGTGTTTAATGGCGTGCAGAAAGGAGCTGTATCAGGCATTAGAAAACGGCGGTTTTGAAATCTGATGTATCAAAACCGCCGTCTGGGGACGAAATCTTTACTATGTCAGCTTCGTCAATAACAGTTTCAAGAACCTGACAAAGCGTGTTTTCGTCTGGCGTGCAGCCAATATAATATACGGCTCCTTTATGATGCCGATTTTTTGTAATAGCTGCGTAATCTTGGTAAAACATATCGTTATACTGGTATAATACCTCAGCGTCATCTACTGTCGGCATATCTCTAAAAATTCCGCCATATCCAGACTGATCTTTAAACGTGCCGCATTCTTTGAGCAAAAAGGCATTATAATCTTGAAGACTTTCTGTTTCTTCTACATATACTCCCGCGAGGGAATTCATTTCGACAGGAGCTATTTGTCCAAGTACCAGATTGTTGTCGCGGTCTTTGACAGATGTGCGGTATGTCAAAATCAGGCTGCCTCCGTCTGCGGCAAAGGTTTGCAGTTTGTCAGTGAGTGCCTTATCCATAATAATCATCTGTGGTACAAGGACAATCTTATAGTCTTTGATACTGCGGTCTGCGGGAATAATATCCACCATAATATTTGCATCATAAAATACTTTGTAAAGTCTTTGCATTTCTGCCACTGGGTCGAACAGAATGCTCTGGCGTTGGATACGGAAGCTAGAGAGGGAATCATAATCATATAAAATTGCAACATCCGCTTTGAGAGGAGTATTGAGCACCTCTTCATATTGTGAGATATCATGAAAGAAGCTTTTTACTTCATAAAATTAGCGGCGCTTTTGGTTATCTGCATCAATCACGCCATAGCAAAATTGTTCCGCGCCTTTTACAGCTCCTGTGTATCGGAAATACATCATGGAACTGCATTCCCTTGCCATTCCTTGGTATGACCACATTTTGGCCTGGTTTGGCTTTGGCAAAAATCCAGTCACATCATGTCCCTGCGCACCCATAATCGCTTCGGTAATCCAGAAATTCTGGCCTGAAAATCTGTAAAATCGGTAATGCTTTTGCTTCTAAAACGCTCCCAGTCAGGGCGCAGGGCAGGATTGTGCGTGGTGATCGTTTCAGCGGAAATTCTTTGCGCATTTTTCCGTTAAATTCAGGTGTAAGTTTATAGCCTCTTATGTAAATTAAGAAACGTAACCCAGACAGGATTGCCGGAATCAGAAACATAATGATTCTCATGCCGTTTTCCGCTCCAGGAGTCTGTTGCTGGTTTGCCACATAACCGATGGATGTGAGACCGATACCGCTTACAAATCCGCTGAATGCACCAGCAAATTTAACCACAGATGTTTGCATTGAAAATAAAATGCTCTCATTGCGTGTTCCTAGAGTATATTCGCTATAGTCCACAACTTCGGAGAGGATGACGGTGATAAATACAAGCATAAATCCAATTCCTGCATTGATAATCGCACTGCAGATGCCAACTGCAATAACATTTGTGGGAAGAATATAACCCAAAATCTATAACAGAGCAAATCCGATTACCAGGAAAAAGCTTGCACAGAAAAAAGACACTTTTTTCCCAATCTTTGTAGAAAGCATAGGGAGGATTGCCATAGATGCCATCTATGCAAATCCCGCCACACCTGCATGTACAGGGTAGAGGACGCCATTTCCTTCCGACGCATAGGTTCGCTCCGCTACATATTCAAAAATAATGCCATAGGAATCTAGGTACTCGTAGGCGAAAGTATGGAAGAATGGCTTAAAATCAAGGGTTTTAAGGCTTGGTGGGGTTCACTAGAATGGTTGGTGACCCCACTTTTTTGTGATAGTAGGCATTTACCCTAATCTATTTCAAAACTATTTTTCAAATCAGCAATCCATTTTTCAAGCGCTTCCACCAAAACAAACTGCTGGCGTAAGACAGCCATTCCTGTTTCGGGAATATCCGGGTTATTTTCTTTTTCACGGAGGTTTTCTTCCAAATAAGCCTTCAATTTTATTACATTCTTTTCAATGTCTGCCACACATTCTTTTCGTGTTTCAAAAGGCAGACTATCTAAATTTACGATTACGGCATTAAAGTCCAAAAAGATATGGATGGGATTGGATGCAATCTCTAACATAAGCCTTTCAAATTCTTTCTCGCCCGCATCTGTAAGAGAGTAAATGACTTTTTCGGGCATTTTTCCCTCTTTAACGGTACTGCCTTTGATAAAGCCCTTTTCTTCTAACTGTATGGCCTTTTTGTAGATAGAGGGGGTGCTGATCTTTACCCATTTAGAGATATTGCGGTATTCTACCAATTTTTGAATATCGTAGGCGCCCATAGGTTCTTTTTTTAACATTCCTAATACAATCAAATCAATCGCAGCCATAGCGTCCTGCCTTTCTTTTATGGATGGGAAACGGTTAATAACCTTTATGCTGTAATTTATACTATTTTAATTTATAGATTTTGTCAAGAATGAGGAAAACTCTCTTGACAACTACTATAATTTATAGTAGGATTTCATTTGCAACTAAGCACTATAAAATATAGTAGTGTAAATTATATTTCAAGAGAGGAGTAACGAAAATGGACGGAAAGAATAGTAAAATGGAATTATTAGGGAGTGCGCCAATCCCCCAGGCACTCATGGCTCTGGGTATTCCGATTATGATCGGTATGCTGATCAATGCTCTCTATAATCTGGTGGATGCCTATTTTGTGGGAGGTCTGGGTGAAAGCCCTATGGGGGCGATTTCCGTCGTGTTCCCGTTAGGACAGGTAGTCGTGGGGTTAGGGCTGATGTTTGGCAACGGCGCGGCATCTTATCTTTCAAGATTATTAGGGCAGGGCGACGGGGATACTGCAAACAGGGTGGCGAGCACAGCATTGTATAGCAGTGTGTTGATTGGCGGGGTTCTGATTGTCTTTGCTGCAGTCTTTCTCAGACCGGTTTTAGCGTTGCTTGGAGGCACGGACACCATTATGCCATATGCCATCACTTATGGCAGGATTTATGTCATTTCCTGTATTTTTAATGTGTGCAATGTGACAATGAATAATATCGTGGCAAGTGAAGGTGCGGCTAAGACAACTATGACAGCCCTGCTTTTGGGGGCAGTATTGAACATTGGTTTAGACCCAGTGTTTATCTATGTATTGGATATGGGCGTTGCAGGTGCGGCAATTGCCACGGCTATTTCCCAATCAGTCTCTACGCTTGTCTATCTCATTTATGTACTGCGAAAGAAAAGCGCATTTACTTTCCGCTTACAGGAATTTAAACCAACCAGGCAGATCTATACAGAAATCTTGAAGATTGGCATTCCAACTTTGACATTCCAGCTTCTCACCAGCCTTTCCATCGCTTTAATCAACAGGGCTTCAAATGGGTATGGCGACGCGACGATTGCAGGAATGGGCGCAGTTACAAGAGTTACATCTATGGGTACTTTAGTTGTATTTGGTTTTTTGAAGGGGTTCCAGCCAATTGCGGGATTCAGCTATGGAGCCAGGAAATTTGACCGCCTGCGGGAAGCAGTCAAAACGTCCATTTTGTGGTCATCCGTTTTCTGTATCCTTGTCGGACTTATGATGGCTCTGTTTTCCACACAGATCATATCGCAGTTTGCAAATGGAAATAGTGATATGATCGCTGTAGGCCGGAAATCCCTTTTTGCAAATGGGCTGTCCTTCTTCCTGTTTGGATTTTACACGGTATATTCCTCGCTGTTCCTTGCGCTTGGAAAAGGGACAAAAGGCTTTGTACTCGGAGCCTGCCGACAGGGAATCTGCTTTGTGCCTGTCATTTTACTGCTTCCCAAAATCTGCGGTATCAATGGAATCCTTTATGCGCAGCCGATTGCGGATGTGTTTTCGGCTGTGATCACTATTTTTATGGCATGGCAGCTTCATAGAGAACTAAGGGTAACAGAAGAACAAATCTGTCATGATAAGTAAGAACAGTATTTTTGATGCATGAATAAGCCGGATAGTTACTGTTTCTGCGTATCGACAATGTGGTGTTCCTTGCGGACTGCATCAGCAGCAGGGAGACACTGGATAAGTATGCGGTTTCCTTCATTTATGACGTGGCGCTTATCTGGAAACGCTGGATAAAGTGGAGCAGATGGAGGCGGATATGTTCGTCCCCACCCATGCAGATGCCTCTGCCGATGTGAAGGAACTTGTCCGCTATCTTGTGGGAGGAATGGCTGGCACGTTCAGGGAGATGGAATAAGTGCGTGTTAAAGGTTTTTGTGTTTGTATAAGAGTAAAACGGTAAAAACTAAATGAAAAAACATAAATTATAAAAAGGGCTGTTCAACGGCTCTTTTTTTGAGTGCGCCCTGCAATCGCATGTTCTGAGGGGTGAACGATAAATATGTGGTGAAGAAGGGGAGTGTAAAAGTTCCTTATTCAAACTGAGATGGTTTCAAGCCGCCCGGTTATTTTGCAATATAGAAATTGGTTTGCAGGGGCTTTGGGGTATTTGTAGCATAGCATGGTCTAAAGAAAGGGTGCTGGACACAGCTTAGTATCGTCTATGATATTTAGAAAGAATGTCTTGACAAAATATAAAATCAAACTATAATATAGAGTAGTCTATAAAATAGATTAAAGGAGGAAAACAGGATGCAGAATGTTGCAGAAGCAATTGAAGAAGTAAACTTGATCAAAAGAGTGATTGACCGAACCCAGAATGATTTTTCGAGGATAGCCAATTTTTTCATTTCTATTGGCATTATAACCTAAATTCCGCAAAAAATTATAACGAGGCTAATGATTTTAGGCTTAA
>CAJUKA010000015.1 GCA_910586585.1 uncultured Lachnospiraceae bacterium | reverse complement strand
TATTCTGTCTATAATTAGAGGTCATTCCATTCCATATAGTTTCAATATTAGATGTGTCCTCTATCACATAAGTATATCGTGTAATTGCTGTATATTGATTCCATAAAAAAGGAAGCCAGTTCTCAAAACTGTAATGGTACTGCTGTTCATACACATCAAGCATTAATGATTCAATAAAAATATTTGCTGCATCTATTACATGCTCCTGAAATTTTGCTATTGTTTCAGTTTTTGCACTATTATCTGTTTTAAAAATAATGCCATTATTCTGCGTCAATGGTGCTTTTGTGATATATCTGTATTTTCCTCTTTGTTCCTTATAATAAGGCATAACAGCACAGATATCCCCTTCTTTTTCATATAACCACACATCCCAGTTTTCTGGCAGGCATACAGCATCCATCCACCATGACTTTGAATATATTGGCACATATACTCTTTTGCAAAATTGATTATATTTCTTTCTATCTGCTGTTCCCATACTTCCTCTTAATGATTTCGCTTTATTATTTTATTATACAGTTCACATATATTTCACTGCCAAACTGTGGCATATACTCTGTAAGTTTATATAAGCCATCTAAAACAGTTTCATCTATAATATGTTTTTCAACCATATCTTCCATCTGTTTATGTGAAAAGGGTTTTACAAAAAAAGAACCCTCTTCTATTACTTTCAATCCATTAGTTTCCATCATCGTTTTCAGTTTAGCAATATCAAAGTTCGTATTCTGCTGAAATTGTCTGTTACAGTCAGATGCTTCAAATATATCTGATATAATTCCCATTTCAACACCAAGCAATCTGTGTATTGAAAACATGTTTGGAACATTAATATGTATCACAGTTTTACTATTGCAAACTTTCTTAATTGCATTCAAAAGTTTTTCAGGCTGTTTGACTTCATGCAGCAAACTGCTGCAAATAACCATATCAAATGATGTTTCACACAGTCTATCCGCCTCTTCTTCAAAAAAACCTTTGATGCAAGTTACGTTCTTATTTTCTACACTTAATTGTTTGGCATTTTCATAAAATTTTTCTGCTGGTTCAACAATCGTAAATTTCTGGTCTCCCTTTACATAGCAGAATAAAGGTTCCATACCACAACCAATTTCTAAAATTGATTGTGGACTATATTGTTCAATAATTTCTACTATTTTACGTTTTCTATAAAAAACCTTATATTTTTCAAATCCACATACAGCATTTGAATAATTTTTTTCATAATCTACAATATCCCTTTTTTCTATTTTTTCCATTTTATGAAAACCTTCCTTTAAAATCCATTGTCGAGCACTCCTTAAGCGGAAGTTTTACACAGACTCCCTTTGCCGCAGATTGATAGACTGCCAGAACAAGCTCTAATGCTTTTTTTCCATCCATCGCAGTCACATAAGGCTGCCTGTCCTGTTTGATGGCATTAATGACATCTGTATACAAAGGCGTATGTCCATATCCATATACATTGGGCGGATTTTCATGAAATCTCGCCTTCACTTCGTCTGGGTCATCCAACATATCCGAAAATCTCCACTCCTCTATCACATTGACAGACTGACCGCCTGCTTTAATCGTTCCTTTTTCTCCAAATATGTACAATGTTTCTTCCAAATTCTTAGGATAAATGTCTGTTGTTCCCTCAACAATCCCATAACTTCCATTTTTAAACTTTATTAAAGCAATTCCAAAATCTTCAGCTTCTATATAATTATGATTAAGCCTGTCTGTCATTCCTACGACTTCCTCAATCTCTCCGCCCATCATCCAGCGCAGAAGGTCAATATTATGTATACACTGATTCATCAAAGCTCCGCCATCCTGGTCCCATGTACCTCTCCAAGGCGCCCTGTCATAATATTCACGATCTCTACACCATCTAATATGAGCTGTTCCATAAAACAGCCTGCCAAAACGATTCATATCAATCGCTTCTCTTATAATCTGCACTGATTTATTAAATCGGTTCTGATGACAGGCACAAACCTTCACATGGTATTTGATAGATGCCGCAATAATTGCGTCTGCATCTGCTATTGACAAAGCAATTGGCTTCTCTATGATACAATTACACCCATGTGCAATACAAAATAAGGCAATTTCTGCATGTTTTCCACTTTCCGTACAGATTGCTACAAGTTCTGGTTTTTCTATCTTTATCATTTCTTTGTAATCTGTATACCGATTCACAGTACTGTCTAATTTAAATTTGAGCATTTTATCCGCCATACAGGATGGATTGATATCGCATATTGCCACAATCTCAAGTTTATTGTTCCTCGCTGCCATAATATGGTTTGGTGATATTCTGCCACAGCCAATCAGTGCATATCTCATACATACTCTTCCCTTCTGTTACACTGTTCATTGTTCTATAAACGAAATGCCTTTTCTATTGTATCAACTATAATTTCAGCAGCATTACCATTTCCAAAATAATCTGTCTGTGGTAAAAATTTATCCGATTGTATTATTTCTTCTATAGATTCAATATTACGGCAGACTGAATTATCATCTTCAATATCTACTATATTAATATATCCACATTCGATAAGTTCAGGCCATACATCCAACTTCAGGGGGAAAAAACATTTTTTTCCAGCAAAGGATGCCTCCTTTGAAGCTCCGCCTGAATCGGATATCAGTAGTTTGCACTGACTTAATAATACTGTCATTTCTTTATAACCCACAGGAGCTATAATTATCAGATTTTCATTATCTATTACTTCATTCCACAAGTTATATTTTAAGAGTAATTTTCTGGTCCGCGGATGGATAGGGAAAACTATCTTATAATTTATTTTTCCAATAAAGGAAAGCATTTTTTCCATCCTATTTTTACTGCAGGTATTTTCCTGACGATGCCATGTCATCAAAATAAAATTATCTGGATATTGGCCTATTTTAGTATCTGTTTGGTTAGCTGATGTGTAAATAAACTGATCATACATTACATCACCAGAAAAAATAATTTGTTCTGATGCAATTCCTTCCCTTGTTAAATTCTCTACAGATATCTTATCTGGTGCAAAAAGATAATTTGCCAGATGATCAGCCACAATACGGTTTTGTTCCTCTGGATTTTTTGTGTCATATGTACGCGGTCCAGCTTCTACATGAAATAAAGGAATGTTTAATTTTCTCACCACAATTGCTGCCGCCAATGTCGAATTGGTATCTCCATATATCAGTACTCCATCTGGCTTTTCATTTATCACAGCTTCCTCTAATCGACTTATTACTTTTGCTGTTACCTGGGCATGTGTACCGCTTCCCACATTAAGATTAACTTTCGGTTTTGGAATTTGTAACTCCTCAAAAAAGATATCTGACATATTTTCATCATAATGCTGTCCTGTATGAACTATAATTTCATTATGATTTCTCTTTTGTAGTTCTCTTGAAACTGGCGCAAGCTTTATAAATTGAGGTCTGTTCCCAACAATATGCATTATTTTATAATTCATACCAACTTCTCCTAATTATTGTGGTATTTTTAATTTATTATTCAAAAACTCTATAACTGGTTTCATGATACTTTCCCAGCTTAAATTATTTATAGCGTAATCTCGCATATATTCTTTATACTGCTTAACAGCCGAAATTTTCTCAAAAAACAGAATTACTTTATCTAAATCTATTGGTTGTGAATCATTTGTTACAGTCATCAGAAAATCCTGTTGCTGCGGAAATCGAAGATCACGATAAGCGTAAACAAATGGAATCCCTCTCATACAATACTCTGCCACTTTAATAGGACTTCCTTCCGAAATTCCAATTTTATACATCCCCAGAGAACCAATCGCAATATCTGCTGTATCATACTGCCTGTCAAGTGTTTTTCCTATCATCTTTCCACAAAATTCTACACAAGACTGTAAACCATACTTTTGTGTAATTCTCTTATAGCTATTCTCCTCTGGTCCTGTTCCAATAAATTTCAAATGTAATTCATACTTTCCTCCTTTTTGATAGTATCGATAGATGCCTTCTAGTAACCTTTCATATCCATGCCATGGTGCCATAGAACTAACCGCAATAAATACAATTTTTTGTTTCTCATGCTTCCTAGTACTTACTGGAATGTCTTCTATATTTACTCCATTTTTCAGCTTAATACATGGTACACCCCATATCTTTTTGTGGTTAGAATAAGTCGTAATTAAATCAACATATTGATTCAGTTGTTCTCTAAAGTAGGCATCTTCAACTTTTAGTCTTCCGTAAATAATCTCGTTATCATATGGGTATGTGGGAATCTCTAAAACTATTTTTATCTTCTGTTCTTTTAAAAAATGACAAAATCCTATAAACCATTTATTTGCATATGGGTATCTGATATATATCTGTTTAAACTGATATTTTTCAATCCAGTGGCATAGAATTATATTATAATCTTTCCTTGTAACTGCTGGTTCCCTCTCAATTATAATATCCCCGTCCATTAAATAAGCGATCTGGAAAGCCCAACAGGTATAATATACTTGTTTAAACTCTTTCTTAAAAGCAAGAACCTGTGCCAATACCTTTTTCTTTATACCAACATAACCCTCGCTTTCCAAATCATTATATGTAACATACAACATTATAATTTTCCTCCAAGCAGCTCTCCTAAATATACAAGCTGATCCTTTTCTATAAATTTTGATAATTCCTGGTAAATTTCTCTATAAAACTTATGTGGAGTTATAACAACCTTTTGTCCATTATAGACGTTTTTTAATTTGTCCAAACTAATTACAGGTATATCTGGAATATCAATCAACAGCTTTCCCTTTTGATCGACAATTGACAATACATTCACAAATTGGTTTACCGCTTTATAAAGCTGAATTCCCAAATATCCCCCACCATATATGTATATCTGTGATATCCCTGCCTGCTTTATTGTTAATTGCAGGCTAGTTTGATCCAGCATACGCCCCATCATTTCATAGCCTGCCGCCGCAATCTCCATCTGATATACACACAACTCTAAAATTTCATCCATTTCTTTCATTATTCCCTTTTCAAAGCCTTCTGAATTCAATTACCATTATTCCATCCAGTTCTTTTCAAAATCAAATATATTTAGTATCTGACTTTCTGCACACAATTTCTGTTCCTTAATCATCCTTATAATCTCTTTATAATAACCGCTGGCAGGAATCACCAATGCATCTTTCTCTTTATAAAGTGCTTTCGGATTCTTTATCTGTTTTCCCATAAATTTTGTTCCTTGTTTCTTATTGTCATTGTCTACAAAAAATGTGTCCTCCTGTATTGGAATATGATATGTTTCTATGAGCCTGGACGCCTCATACCCTGTTCCCCATATAATTATCTTTTTATCAGACATATTTTGAAATAATTCTAATGAAAATGGAACCCGAATCTCTTTTTCTTTTAAATTATGTATTGACAGCCATTCCATAACCTCTTTAAAATATTCTTGATATAACGTCGAAAGTTTTTGCATATTTCCAGAAATGAGTTCATGATGATACCTGTTTACCGCCCGAATATATAGATTTTGTATCATTCGTGCATAATCTTCTTCATTCTGTCTGCCAAAAAACTCATAATATCCAATACGTGCAAATGCACTTGTTATGTATCGCTCATATTCTAAAAGACTGGACGATAATCCATTTCCATGATATCTATAATATCCAACACATTCATTCACAAAAAATGCTTTTCCTTTTCTTAAATGAATCAAATTTCTTGCTGTATCTGCACGAAAGATTTCTTCATATTTTGTTCCGACTAAATTCAAATATTCTTTCGGTATTCCATTCATAAAATATACATTTCTATATGTACTGGCAATTGTCGTAGAAAGAATCTCTTTTCCAATCAAATAATCTTCATAAGTACTTGTATACTCATTGATATTGGGTCTATCATATTTTAATTTAACAAATTTATCTTCGTAAATTGTGTATGTATTGGTGGCATAGATTGTATATTCAGGATTATCATCCAGAAAATCAACAGCCTTTTGAAGACGTTTTTCATCTGTCCAATAATCATCAGGATCTAACACACAAAAATATTCACTGTCCATTATTTGTAATGCTTTTATTACATTTTGAAATAATCGACAATTTTTATTCGAATATAATGCCACTATCTTATCAGGATGTTTTCGAGCATATTCCCGAATAATTTGAGGTGAATTATCCTGTGAACAGTCATCTGTTATGATAATCTGATAGATGAAATTAACCTGCTGCATTAAAATTGAGTCTAATGCCTGTCCTATATATTGACCGTTATTATACGAAGGCATAATAACGGTCAGTTTATATTTATAATTTCTCATTCATCCCCCCTGAATTATCTACATTCCATATACTACATCCTCTATAGAAATAATAGGATAATCAACTTTAGAAGCCAATACCTCTTCAATATCATCAAAATAATGAATTGCTGTTACTACAATAACATCTACTTCTAAAAGTTCCTCTTCTGGAGTAACGATATCTACATTGGCATAAATTCTATCAGCTCTTTTATCAATTGCGTATAATACTTCAATATTTGAACCACTTAACTCGTCATAAAGACGCTCTCCTAATTCTTTCATACCATAAATTGCTACCGTTTTATATTCATTCTTTTCAAAATACTCAACAAGAGATCTGCCTTCCTGCCTAAGCTTAAGCCATTGATTCAGCGTATTATAAAATTCTAACATCTTCCGTCCCCAATCATCTGCCACATTACATTTCCTTTTCCATAAATTAGTTGCTGTACCTGCGCCGACGATTCCTCCTGTCAATGCCGCCAGTAATGTTGTTACTCCCTTTTTCATAGCATTCTTACCTCTCTGTTCATTCATATTGATTTTCAGCAAGTTCCAAAATACCGTTTGCCAAAATTAAATTATTATATAGTAAAATCATTTGAAATTAATGATTCCTACTTTTAAAATTTAAAATCACAGCTTTGCAGTTGAGCCATAAACAATTCCATACCTTTTCGTGTTCTTCATATAACTTAATATCTCATTAACTTTATCTTTGACAGTCCACCAAAGCAAAAACTTATAGCTTTGTATACGATAATGCCATATAATTTCAGGCACATTTTGAAAACTTGCCTGTGACGATTGATCTTCTTTATGGTAGATATATGTATCATGAACATATAACTGCCGCAATCCATATTTCTTACACATCAAATATAAAATAAGTTCTTCAGCATAAAGAAATGTTTTTTCATAAAATCCATCGTAATATTTAAAAAAGTCCGGCGTAAACAAAACAGCGCATCCATGAAGTACTCTTACCTTTTTTTTGCATTTATTTTCAGGAAAAAGTAACAACCAACTGGTTTTATCCAGCTTCTTTAAATATAAATCCAATAAATTATATAAAGTTCCCCAAACGGAAATATCATAAAATCTTTCTTTTTGAATAATATTTCCTTTTAAATGAATTTCAGACCCAAGCACTCCGATTCCATCAGAATAACATTCAAGCAATCTTTTAAAATAATCCTTTTTAACAAAAACCGTATCATTATTTACTACAAATACAAAATCTGTGTGAAATTTCCTCCGCGCAATGCAAATACCAATATTATTCCCTTTTGCAAAACCATAATTATGCCTAGCTTTAACAATAATGATTTTTTTATTATCCTTATACTTCTTATTTAATATTTTAACAGACTCATTTTCTGAATTATTATCAACTACCACAATCCCTTCATATCTATAATTCATCTCAAAAATACTTTCTATACATTCAATTGTATCCTTATAGTTTATATAATTTAAAATCACTATGCTTATCTTTTTCATTAAAAACCTTCTTAAATATTTTCCTATAATCAGCTATAGTCTGATCCAACTCTCCGGCATAATAGTTAGCCCTTTGTTAGCATTTAAAACACTCTTACTCAAAAACCATTCATTAGGTCCTATCACTATTTTCTTCTCATTATTGTTTAACCAAGCCCCCCACCAACTATATGTACTATTTGCAATAATATCGTGTTTACAGCAGCTCATTACAATCAATTCTTCAAAATTTGTTAATTTGTGATCTTCATTCACATAAAAACATTTTCCCTCAAATTTCATATTCTTTTTGACCCATTCTATCTCGTCAGAAAATATACAAAACAACGGATTGTCAATTAAACCATTTATTCGCTCTACTGCCCTATTATAGTATTCTGCAGGAAGAACACTGCAATGTTTCTTATAATCTCCTCTTCTAACATGGACTGCCACTGTATTGGAATAATCAAGGATTTCTCTTAATTTGTTCTGAATTTTTATCTTATTTTTCAATCTTAGTTCATTACGAATAACATTTTCATATTCTTTAAAATATCTTTCATTTTGAAACCAGCCCTGTATATAATAATTTCCACGAACTGATAATAATTCTGGCTTAAATTGAACATTTTCTTCTTTAAAATATTTATATGGGAATAATCCTTCTTCCGCCATTTTCTTAATTCCCTTATTTAATATATTTTTCTCATCTAAAAAAAAGTAATATTTATACAGATTACTATATTCTCTCAACGTAATTCTAAAATTTGATAACTGTTGACTTCTGTAAGTTTTTTTTGGATCATAGCTCCGATTATTATAAGCACTAAAATCTAAGTACACCTTCTCATTTTGCCTTAGTTGTAAAGATTTTGCATAGGCATACTGAAACAACTGATTCCCCAACCCTTCCCATATTTTAACTACAATCATCTCATTTTCCTCCTTTTCTTGATTTTTCATCATATAAGGAAAATATTATAGGATATATCCAATTAACATTAAATAAATTAAATCTTGATAAACCTTGATAAACCTTTTTTTCTAATTCCATATTTTGTTGATAGGGAGTTTTTGTTGTTCCGCGAATTCCCTTGATAACTGGATAAAATGGAATATTATAATATTTTATACGATTCCGTAATATTGTATTTGCAATCACATGTTCGATATAAATTCCCCTTTTATCATATACCTTTTTATACACATTCATGAAATATTTCGCGTATTCTCTCTTAGGCATGCAAAATATTACAGTATCTATTGCCTGATATTCAATAATACTTTTATTAAAATATATTTTATTTATATTGATACTGTTTTTTATGTCGTCGATATTTAATATCTTTATTCTTCCTGTAACTTTTATGAAAGCGTATGCCTTTTCTAATAAATTACTATTTTTTAATGCATACTTTATAATCTCACCTTCACCATAACCTTTTCCGCGTTCTGCTATTTTCTCGCAATCACCCAAAAAGTGTATAATTTCAACTGTTTTTTCATACTTTTCTGCTAGTAAAAAGATTTCTTTTGTATCAAAACGATAGTTACTGTTGTCACAAAAAACAATTTTCTTGATCTTTGTATGTTTTATATAAAACTTAATACTGTTTATATATTGTTCTAAGCGTTGTTTTGCATTTCGCAATTTTATATAATTCTTTTCCTGTGGTAAAATTGATGCCGTAATCAATAAAACAGGTTCTTCTTTAATCATATTAAATTTCTTTCTTTGGAGTATTTTCATAGACTCGCCACATTATCTTTTTTATAACTTGTTAAATACTTTTTCCTTATATATTGTAAAAATTTTTCTGGTTGATAAAATAATTCAATATTTTGCTCTATTTCTTCTATAGTCCATTCCCACCACTTCACTTGTTCAAGCAAGTCAATGTCCTCTTTTCCAAAACGATATTTAATAATCTTTGCAGGAACCCCTCCTACCACGGCATAGGGATCTACATCTTTTGTCACGACAGCCCCAGCCGCTATAACAGCCCCATCGCCTATATGTACATTGGGGAGAATTATTACATTTGCCCCAATCCATACATCATTTCCAATCACAACTTCTTGATTATTTCTAAGGGGACTTATTTCAAATGCAGCATTATGAAAATACTTTCCATATTTTTTAATATATTCCCGTCTTGATTCATATGATTCCCATTTGTAAAATGCAGGGTAATCTAAAAAAGGATGCGTTGTCATATAATCCATAGGATGATTATTCCATATATGCGCAGTTGGATTGATTGAACAATATCTTCCTATTGACACTGCTATGGGATAATTTCTTAGTAAGTCTTCATATCCATAAGTATACCGTCCAACTTTGCACCCTTTATAGGTAATGTCTTCCTTGTTATATTTGATACATTCATTAAAATCCTCAAATTCATTTATGTAAAAGCAATCATGACATGTATATCCTATTTCATGAACCCAATCCAAAACTTCATATTCAAAAGTAATATAGGAAATAATCAAATAATCTTTTTCTGGTATCATCTCAGAAAGCGGATAGACATGATACCCTAAATACTCTTTTATTGTATCTGCATTTTTATCACAAAACCCCGATACAATTACGTCATGTTCTCGACAAACCTCTTCCACCACCTTTCCTCCTACACCTGCACCCCAGAGGAAAATTCTTCTTCCTTTAGCATTTTCTTTTATCTTATTAATTTTTCGTTCGCATACCGCCTTAAACTCATAATGTGTCATACACGTTCTCTCCTTCAAGCAACCGTATCTCCTGCTTAACTAATTGCTTTATAATACACTTTGCCAGCTCATTAATTTTTTTCACACAACCACTTTGCCAGCTTTTTGGGAAGAACTGAAATACAAAATACATATATTTGTGGCATAACGATAATCTTTTTTACAAGTTCCCTGCATTCCAAATATTTTTTCCAGTCAAATTGTCCCTCTGACCGCTGACGTAGTAATTCCTTAAAAGAAAAGAATCCCATTTGCAAATCTGGTTTATTAAATAACTGTTTTTTAATATTGTCGTAAGCATCGGGAAGTAAATTGATAAACTGATTCCACCTTATAATCCAAGTATCCCACATATAACTTCGAGACTTACTGGGAGTTTTATAGCGCGATGTTTTAAATGCTTGCTGACCGCCGTCAATCACAACTCCCTTGAACTTTTCAATGTTTGCAATTGATCGTATATATGACAATTGCAGCCAAAATGAACAAATTTCCTTATTAATTTCCTGCATATCATATGATTCAATTAAATTTTTTTTAATTATAGTAGCGCCAAATGCTGTGATTGGAACAATAGCGTAATCTAAAAACCTGCTTGGACTATTAAACTTTCTTGTTCCTTTCAAAATACCTCCATAAATTGTAATTATATCAAATGATTCATCAATATAAGACAATATCTCTGGATAAAATAGAGGGTTAATAACAAATCTGTCTCCACATAACCATACATATTGTGCATCTGGTATTGTTAATGCATCATTAACCCTCTGTATCATACTATTTTGTGACGACAAATTTCTATCAGCATGAAGATAATGTATATGGTTGTACCCCTTCTCAATAATTTTATTAACTACATATTTCGTACGATTATCCTTGCTGCCATCATATATATATACATCTATTCCATATTCCTTTGTTGGTTGTGCAATAATATCCAAATCTTCTTTAATATGTTTTGCCCTGTTAAATGTAACAAAGCTGATTGCTAATTTTTTCATAGTAGTCAATCCTCTCTACTTATGTTCTACACGTCTCTCTAACATTTACTCTAATAATTTATAAATATTCTCTCCAATGTTTACGCTTGTTGCAATTCTATTATTCCTACTTTCCTTTTTAAGGAATTGCAGAAAAGCATTTAAAAATTGCGTATACTCTTTTATTACCTGACTACATGCTAATGGGCTGTATTCTATTCCATATTTTCTTACACTTTGTATAATGTCTTCTGAATAATTTTTCTTATAAATTTTTATATCACGATATTGAATTGTATCTTCTTGTTTTTCATAACAAATTATTGGATTGTTCTCCACAAGCGGCAAAAACCAGATTTCATTGTCATATATTATTTTTTTTGCACAATAGATATTGTTTTCTATCTCTAACTTCTTAATTTCCTTTATAAAACAGCTTCCTTCTTCAACTCCAATACGAACTTGTTTATTTCCCATATATGGAATTAAGAAAATATCTTCTTCTTTAGTCAAAACTTGATATTCATAGTAACATTGTTCAGAACACTCTAACTTTGTTATTCTCATCTCATCTGTATTCGTGTTTAATGACAAAATCCCATCCTTTAACCATTTTGGAAAGATTAAAATCCATTTTCCAATTTTTTGGATTCCCATATAGGAGACACCTTTTTCTCCTATTTTTTTGATACTCTGCCTATCTGAAACAACGTCTAATATTCGCAGTTCATTACAGCTATTAACATATACACAAAGTTTATTTTGGACCCATACACCTATAGAAATAGCATATCCTTCCTGGCACCACTCTTCCACTTTAATTATTTCTCTTTTATCCATATCGATTTTTAAAAATAATTTATATGCATAGGGAATTAGCCATAAATATTTTTCATTTTTTTTAATATATCCTTCCATTCTTATATGTGGAATATGCCCCTCTGATCTATGCCCACATTCCGGTAATTCCAAATATGTAAAATTCATATTTGATAACTCAACAATTGTAATTCGCTCACTAGCTCTTGGAATAAACCATATAGTATCTTTGTAAAGGATTGCCTGACTATGCAGCCCTATATTTTCCTCATCTGCAAAAAATTTTAAAAACTTGCATTGCTCTGTCATTGGATTGTACTTAAATAATCCATTCCTATTCCATGCTGAAAAAAATATCTCATTGTCTACCTGTACTCCAGCTAAAAAAGTCAGTTTTATCTCATTTTCCATTATTTTTTATCCCTTATCCACAATCTATCCTAAACATTAACCATACCTAAATAATTAACGAAACTATTAAGTTGTTCTATTACAATCTCTTGTACCTTTTGTGGCTCATTCTGCAAACTATAGTACATCTCCACACTCTTCTCTACTGTTTTCTCTATATTCCAAATCGGCTTCCAATCAAATGTCTTTTTTAGTTTTGAGCAGTCCAGTTTGAGCATATTTGCTTCATGGGGACTTTTTATATCATAACTTGTCCATATCACTTTTTGCCCTGAAATCTTTTCCCACTTCTTACAAAATATTGCTACTAACGCTCCAACCGAGATACAGTCCTCCTCATTTGGTCCTACATTATAACTTCCAGCAAATTCTTTATTCTCATATTGTTTTGCCGCAACCATCAAATAGGCCATTACTGGTTCTAACACATGCTGGAATGGCCTTACCGCATATGGATTTCGTATAAAAATATCGCTTCCTTTCACTGCTGCCCTTACACAGTCAGGAATAACTCTGTCTGCGGCAAAATCTCCGCCCCCGATCACATTTCCTGCACGCATTGTTGATACTGCAATATCTCTGTCTTTATAAAAAGAATTTTTATAACTGTCTGTCACCAGCTCTGAACAGGACTTTGAGTTGGAATATGGATCATAACCATTCAATTCCTCGTTTTCACGATAACCCCATTCCCACTCTTTGTTTTTATATACTTTGTCTGTTGTCACATTTATAAAAGACTTTACACATTCATTTAACCGTACACATTCTAAGACATTTGCTGTTCCCATCACATTGACATCATAGGTATATACTGGATTTCTATAAGATTCTCTCACAATCGGCTGTGCTGCCATATGGATTACAATTTCAGGTTTCGTTTTTTGAAAAACACTTTTCATCTTATCCAAATCTCTGATATCTCCAATGATGGAACACATCTGTTTATCCAATGAAAACATTTCAAAAAGATTAGGTTGTGTTGGAGCATTCAATGCATATCCTGTTACCTTAGCTCCTGCGTGTAACAACACCTCACACATCCATGCGCCCTTAAACCCCGTATGTCCTGTCACTAAGACACTTTTTCCTTTATAAAAAGATAAATCAAACATATCACAGTCAAACCTTTCCTAACTGACAGCCTCTGTAATCACACTTATCATATAATCTATCATTTTATCTGTCATTCCTGGATAAACACCCACCCAGAAAGAATTTTCCATTATCCTGTCTGTATGAACAAGTTCTCCTATCACACGGTATTCCTTACACTCTGACCGCATCTGGTCAAAACAGGGATGCTTTGTCAGGTTTCCTGCAAACAGCATTCTTGTCTGGACTCCCTGCTGTTCGATCCTTTGCACTACTTTATTGCGGTCAATTCCTTTCCTGCAAGTCATTAAAAAGCCAAACCAGCTCGGAGCGGAATCTTCTGTTGCCTGCGGTAAAATCAGTCTATCCTCCAATCCTTGCAATCCTTCATACAGCCTTGCAAAATTATATCGTCTACGCTCTGTAAAAAATGGCAGTTTTTCTAATTGTGCACAGCCAATCGCGGCCTGCATATCTGTAGCTTTGAGGTTATATCCGAAATGTGAATATACATACTTGTGATCGTATCCTAATGGAAGCTCTCCATACTGTCTGTCAAAACGGTGTCCACACATGTTGTCACATCCTGATGGACAGACGCAATCACGCCCCCAGTCCCGAAGTGAACGAATAATTTTATGTAATAGGGGATTATTGGTATATAGCGCCCCTCCTTCGCCCATTGTCATATGATGCGGCGGATAAAAACTAGATGTTCCTATATCCCCTATTGTACCTGTATATCTCCATTCTCCAGCTATTTCATACTGTGATCCAAGTGCATCACAATTATCCTCTATCAGCCAAAGATGGTGTCTGTCGCAAAACTCTTTAACATACTTCAAATCAAACGGATTCCCCAACGTATGCGCAAGCATGACTGCCTTTGTTTTTGTACTAAGTGCAGCCTCCAACATGTCCACGTCAATATTGTACTGGGGAATTGTCACATCTACAAAAACTGGTACTGCTCCATATTGAATAATTGGTGCAACAGTCGTTGGAAAACCTGCTGCAACGGTTATTACCTCATCGCCGCGGCAAAGCTGTCTATCCTCTAACAATGGCGATGTCAGTCCCATAAAAGCCAATAGATTTGCTGAAGAACCCGAATTTACCAAAGAGCAATGCTTTACTCCCAAATATTCTGCCATTTTTTGTTCAAACTGTTTTGCATATTTTCCAGCAGTTAACCAAAATTCAAGAGCACTATCTACTAGGTTCACCACTTCATGACTATCATACACACGAGAAGCATAGGATATTTTATCGCCTGTTCTAAATATTTGCTGTTGATGATAATACTTACAGTATTCTTTCACATTGTCCAAGATATGCTTTCTGGCTTCTTGTTCCGACATGTTTTCAAACATTAATTTTCCTCCAAGTCTACGAATTCCAAATTTCCCATGGTGCTTTTTTGCTTTCCCACAGCATTTCCAAATACTGTTTGTCCCTTAATGTATCCATTGGAGACCAGAATCCCTCATGTTTATACGCCATCAATTCTCCATCTCTTGCCACCAGCTCCAACGGTCCATCCTCTAACATCTGGCTGCCATCCCCCAGATAATCAAATATTTTCTTATTTAATACCATAAATCCTGCATTTACCCATGCCTGGTCTTCTCTGGCTTTTTCCTTAAATCCATCTACTTGATTTGTACTTTTATTAATTTTAAGCGCTCCAAATCTTCCTGATGGCTGTGTAGTTGTAATGGTTGCTGTCTTTCCATGTTCCCGGTGAAATTTTACTAATTCTTTGATATTCACATCTGAAACACCATCGCCATATGTCATCAAAAATGTATCATCCTCTATATAATCTTTTATTTTCAATATGCGTCCTGCTGTTAGAGCATTTAAACCTGTATTTGCCAGCGTCACAATCCAAGGTTCTATACGGTTTTCATGCAGTAGCATCGTTTCCTCTTTTAAAAAAAAGGTACTGTTTGACTGGTACATATTATAATGAATAAAATATTCTTTTATCATCTGACCTTTATACCCACAACAGATAATAAATTCATTAAAACCATATGCTGAATAAATCTTCATAATATGCCAAAGAATAGGCTTTCCACCAATTTCTATCATAGGTTTTGGTTTTAACTGTGATTCTTCACTGATTCTGGTGCCTCTGCCTCCTGCAAGAATTACAACCTTCATTTTTTACCTCTGTACATTCTAATCTTTTTTCCAAGGAGCGCTTCCTGTATTCCAGAGATTATTGATATACGCCAAATCCCTTTTCGTCTCAATAGGCATCCAAAATCCTCTATGCTTATAAGTTACCAACTGCTGTTTCTTAGAAAGTTCAAAAAATAAATGCTTCTCCAAATTAAGCTTCTCATGTAAGTTTGTAAAAATGTTTTTATTAAAAACGAAACAGTTTGCATTAACCCATGCATTCTCATACATTTCAGAATTTTTCGAATTATAATGAATTTGCCCATTTATATCGATTGGCAACAACTCATTTCTTCCTGTTGGCTTCGCCATTGCAATTGTTGCGGTTTTCCCATTTTCTTGATGCACCTGAATCAATGCATTTACATCAATATCAAAAAGACAATCCCCATATGTAACAATAAAACTATTTTCTCCTACATACCCTTGCACTAGCCGAATACGTTGACCTGTTGAAGAAGAAAGCCCTGTATCAACCACTGTTACTGTCCAGTCTTCTGTCTTTTTTTTATGGATTATTACCTTATTAGTCTGAAGATCAATTGTAATGTCAGAAGCATAGACATAGTAATCCATAAAATATTCCTTAATCATATCTACACGATATCCGCCACAGATAATAAATTCATTCAGCCCATAACTTGAAAAATACCTCATAATATGCCATAGCAAAGGTTTTCCTCCAATATCTATCATTGGTTTTGGAATTCCTTCACGTTCATTATTTATGGTGCTTTGCATACCACCCGCTAAAATAATTACTTTCACTTTTCTAATCCCCTGGAATTAAAAAATTTTGCCAATTAAACGATAATTGTTCTAAAATAATCTATTGTTTTCACCAATCCTTCTTCTAAACCAATATTGGGTTTCCAGGCAAGTTCCTTTTCTGCCAAATCAATATTGGGTTTTCTTTGAGTAGGGTCGTCCTGAGGAAGCGGCATATATGTAATCTTAGAATTTGACTCTGTTAGGCGAATTACCAATTCTGCAAGCTCAAGCATCGTAAATTCTCCAGGGTTCCCAATGTTAACTGGACCTGTAAAATCCTCTCTGCTGTTCATCATACGGATCATTCCGTCTATCAAATCATCTACATAACAAAAACTGCGTGTTTGCTTTCCATCCCCATAAATAGTAATATTCTCATTTTTCAATGCCTGCACAATAAAATTAGAAACAACTCTTCCATCATCAGAACGCATCCTAGGACCATATGTATTAAAAATACGAATTACCTTAATATCTACCAAGTGTTGTCTATGATAATCAAAAAATAAGGTTTCTGCCATGCGTTTGCCCTCATCATAACAAGAGCGAACCCCTATGGGATTAACACAGCCTCGATAGGTTTCCGGTTGTGGATGAATCTCTGGATCACCATATATCTCACTGGTACTTGCCTGTAAAATTCTAGCATGACATCTTTTTGCCAGTCCCAATGTATGTAAAGCTCCTATCACACTGGTCTTTCCTGTCTTTATAGGATCATACTGATAATGAATAGGACTCGCTGGACATGCCAGATTATAAATCTGATCACATTCTACATATACATCTTCTAGCACATCTTGGCGAATAAATTCAAAATAGGGATTGTCCATCAAATGCCGAATATTATCTTTCTGCCCAGTAAACAAATTATCCATGCAAACAACATCATTTCCCTGTTGCAACAATTTTTCGCATAAATGAGAGCCTATAAAACCCGCTCCACCTGTTACTAAAATTTTCTTACGCACTACTTGCATTCCTCCACTAGTCTTAAATATGACAACCCTATTATTTTTTGTCAGCCAATTAGCTTGTTTTCGTCAATCATATCAATATGAAATCTATAAAACTCACATAAATTACAAATTGATTCTTTAAATCCTGTAAACTGAAAATCTCCAATTTCCTGTAGAAGTCTTTTGTTATTTCCTGTATATTCCGGTTTCCATCCTTGCTCTCCAACAATAATTTCACAATCTATATTCAATATTTCACGAATCATATAGGCCAAAGTATACAAATCTATCCTGCTTCCCCTACATACATTATACTGCTTATAAACTGGTTCTTCCTTCACAAACCATTCTACAATTCTGCATAAATCATCTATCCACAAATAATCAAAATATATATTTTTTTGAATAGTAATATTTTTTCCTTTTAACGCTCTGCATATCGCATTTGATATAAACCGCCGTTCCCATTCTTCATATTTTCCATAAACACCAAACAGTCGTAAATTATATATATTATTATTCTGCTCACTTACCCTTGACATGATATACTTGGAAAATCCATACGCATCCTGTGGAATATTGGTGCCAAAATATCCCTCTTTCATTTGAGGAATATAATGCTGCATGTCATATTCGGCGCCTGAACCAAAGTAAAGCATTTTACCATAATACATATTACAGCGCTCTAAGTTAAAAAACATACGCAGATTTCTATCAAGAACATCATATGATGAAACCATATTGTTTCTGGTATTATTTGTATTTGCTGCGTGAATGATAATATCAAATTGTTCTTTCTCAAGATATTTTTCTACTGCATCTTTATCAAGTAAATTCAATTCTTTTCTGTCTGGTGACTTTATTGAATATTTATCACAAAACCACTCTGCAAGATTTCTTCCAATAAATCCACTAGAGCCTGTAAGTAAAAGTTTCATCAAAAATCATCCTTACGCATATTATTTCTCTAAAAGCGCCTGATAAAGCCATGTTACCTTTTTTGTATGTAAACCATTTCCCCGCAAATTTTTGCAGATAGCATGATAATTTTCAATGCTTGTACAGCATAATATTTTGTCACATCTGGATACCAAATCATCATCTGGAGCTGTAACTTTTTTTCCATGAAATCCTATTTTTTGTCTGGATACATTGCTATCAATTAATAAAAGGTCTTGTGATTTCTGAAACAATAAATTGTTATGGTAATAATCTTGTGTCGTTTCACCCATTCCCCATATTGCATATGACTCTTCCTGCAACATTTTTGAAAATTCCTGTTCATACTGCTGAAGCAATAATACTCCTGGAAATAAATCATACTGTTTTCCACAAAAACTACAATGTGTTCTATGTTGAAACATACTAACTGTTGGGAATATGTACTCTATCATTTTGCTTCCACACTTCTCACACTGAAACGTATGACAATAACACCCTTTTATATGATCAGGTACAATATTTTCATACATACTCTCTCTTTTTCTTGTTGTAATTTTTCTACGATAACGTGCAGCGAAAGCAGGTACTTTCTCGTATACCAATATCTGATAGGTTTCTTCATCCATCTGTTCGCTTGAATTTACAAGTGGACAGTGTTCCCTAATGTATTCAACTGTATTTGAAATTCTTTTTGAATTAATCGCCCTTTGATAAAGTTCTGATCCTGGATATATACTAATTGGATTAAAAGTTACTGTTTCCAATAAATCAATATGTTCTTCTACCCAACTCATAGTAGATTCTGCTGTTTCTAGCGTTTCCTGCGTATCCCCAAAAATAAAACTTCCTCTTGCTATTAAACCTGCTTGTTTTGTAATTTCCAACACACGAAGCATTTCTTTTTGTGTTGTACCCTTCTTCATACTTTTTAAAATGATATCATTTGCACTCTCCAAACCATAAAATACAGTCACGCATCCTGCCTCATGCATCTCCTGCAAAAGTTCAAGCTGTATATGCTTTCCAAGACGGAGATATACATACCACTTTATATCAAAAGGTTTTATTCTCTGACAAAAAGAATGAAGTCGTTCTTCATTTACTGCAAATAATTCATCATTTAAAAGAATTTCTTTAACATGGTAATGTTCTACTAAATATTCCAATTCGCCAAAGATAGAATCCAGAGATCTTTGGCGGTACTTTTTTAATACCCCTCCCCCAGATGTTGAGCAAAACGTACATTGAAACGGACAAGAACGACTGGTCGTCAAAGGTGCTGTCATATTATTGTCACCTAAATGACGTCGTACAATTTCAAAATAATCAAATCCTTCATAATCAGGCCATGGAAGTGTATCTAAATCCTCAATAGGCTCTCTTGGCAGAGTCCTGCACAAATTGGCTCCGTTTCGATAGATAATTCCTTTTACCTGTTCAATATTTTGTTGTTCTTCCAATGCCAAAACTAGTTCACTATCTGTCAGCTCTCCCTCACCAATTACGCCATAATCCGCATTGGGAATTAATTGCATTGCTTCCTCTGGAGAATGGGTAACAAGACCGCCGCCAATGATAGTAATAATGTTCTCAGACACTGCTTTTGCACAATCTACAATTTCTTTTACTATGTCATAATTTACAACCAAATCTCCAGTTGCAACGATATCAATCTGTTTGTCTTGAATCACTTGCCTCAACGCATCCATAGGGTCTTTGCTGCATACTCCAAGGTTCAGACAGTGAACGGAGAGTCCCATTTTTTTCATATAAGAAGATACATACAAAATTCCAACGGGTGGTATAGGCCAATCATATAATGTATAGGGAACTGCTGGCATTACCAGCAATACCTGTTTTCTTTGCTGCATGGTTCTTCCTCTCTTTCTTTTTGTTTATATAGGCAGTCTATAAAAGTCTGTTTCCTCTTTGAATCCTTCCTGTACTAATGTATTTCTTATTTCCTCCTGTGCAGAGCTTGCGATTAATATCTTCGTATAATGCTTCTTAACTTCATAAATCTTATTGGCTGAATATATCATTTTTCCCCGAAATTCTGTTCCTTGTTTGCTCTCAGACGAATCTATATATGCATATATTGTACAACCTAATGATTCCAAAACTTCCGATAAATATAAACCCGAACTCTCTGTCCCATATAATACAAATACGTCTTCTGTCGAAATATCTCCACTCAACAACATGTCCTCAACTATTTTTCTCAAATACTTGTGTGCACTAAATGGAATTGGAGCAAATCCTTTATCTTGTAGCTGTAAATTTGTATAATTATGCTGCCTCTCCAAAATTTCTCTCGCTGCTTTTCCAAAATCAGATTTTCCTACAAAACCATTTTTACCATGTATCCGGTAGAACCCCAATTCCTCTTCTATAAAACCAACCTCTGTCAATGAAAGGGCAATCATTACAAGAATTCCATCGGTACAATATCGCATTTCTTCTTCCTTAAGTAATGGAAAAAATGGCTCTAACAACTTCTTTGAAAAAGAAAGTGAGGAGGAAACCGAATGGTTATATAAAAATCCATAGTCATTTAGTACTCTGTGCCAGTTGATAGATGTATTTACTTTTCTATATACTCCACTTCCATTATTAGACAAATAATGCTGTACAAACTCATACTTTTTATGTTTTTCCACAATTCTTTCTAATTTTTGCGGATACCAATAATCATCACTGTCCAAAAGAGCAATAATTTCTCCGCTTGCCTTTTTGAAGGCGGCATTAAATGCACTGGTTTGTCCTCCATTTTCCTTGAAAATTGGAACAATCCTGTCACATTGAAGTACATACTGCTGAATTATCTCCTTTGAATGATCTGTAGATCCATCATCAACCAAAAGAATCTCATAATTGCAATACGTCTGACTTAAAACAGATTGAATTGCCTCACCTAAAAAGTCTGCATAGTTATAATTGTCTAAGATAATGGAAACTAACGAATTTTTCATCATTCTTACTCTACCACCCTATTTAGCATTATCATCCCAGATATCATACTCTGGTTCTATAAATTCACGACGAATATTAATAATGCCTAAAATCTTTCCACTAATGTCTTCTGCGGTTCTCAATGCATCTGTATAATCATCAATATGTTTGACTGTACTTGGGCCAAAAGAAAATGGAACAATACTTCCTGTAAAAGTGAGTTTTTCTTTTATTTTCCTTCTTATTTCACCCTGAAGCGCATACCCAAATGCATTTTGTTCAAAATAAATGACATCCTGTCCTGGAATATAATCATCAAAATATTTTTCAAATTTTCTACTGGATAGAATATACACATGATATCCAAATCTTTTAAGAATTTGATAAATTCCCAATGTATGATAAACAAAAGCAGACTGTAACAACAATATATTGCCTTCCATAGCTCCTTGTTTTCGTAAGTGCTCTTTCATACAATACTGAAATGCAATATCATGTTCATAATTTCTTTTAATAAGTTCTCTGAAGTATGAAATATCCATATCCGGATGCTGCTCAAAATGTTCATCCAACGTACATGTTTTTCTTCCCCACAGTCGAATAATATCGTCACACAAAATACATCTTTGAATTCTATCAAATCCTGATTTTTTCAAGGTTAATGCCATTTTTGAAACCATCACAAATTTATCATTACCAGACTCAACGACAAATAGGTAACCTGGATTTAGAAAATATTGCGAAATACGTTCTGCAAAATTTGTCTGTAGGATATCTCCTTCTCCTAAAAGAACCCAATCCTGCTTTTCCAACTGATTCACATAAAGATTCAGTCGCCCTCCCATTGTCGTTGGTATCTCATCAACTTGAATCACTTTAAAGTAGCATTCCTGTTTTGTCAGCATTTCTTGACATTGTTTTATTAAATCTGGTAATACAACAACACAAAAGCCTGATACATTCTTTTTATTCCTGTCTATCAGCATCCGCAGCTTATCAATATCTTTTTCGGAAGAAACTGTTACACCCAAATAAATATTTTGGGGTTTTAGATTATCTGTTAATTCTCCAACTCTTTTTACATCAGACAGATACTTAGCAGTTAATGTTCCCATATCTAAACCAATATTACTGTCATTTTCCTTGACAACATTATTTATATTAAAATGATATACTTTTTTGTTTTTGAGTTTAGGCGAATCTATTTGTTTCAACTTTTTCATTAACGTCAGTGATGCATCATCAATTTCTTCATTTGCATTTCTGCTATAAGTTTTCAATGCCATACCACAAATGTCACACCAATGAAATTGATCCTTATATTCCATGATATCTTTATTCCACCACCCTGGCTCAATCTTTTTCCCCCCTGAGCCGTGAAAAAGCAAATCTAAAGTTCCTGCAATTTCGCAAAAAAATACTCCTTTAGGAGTAATGCTGGCACTCCAAAAATTTTGCAACCAACATTTATCTCTTAAAACTTCAAATTGTTCATCACTGATTCCTAAGTCTTTTCGACTTACTAAAATTGGTTGATGAAAACTAGGATTTGTATGGTCATTTAACCATAAATTTGTTACTGTATCTTCTATATCTTCATAATATTCATAGTAGGTCTTTGGCATAGATGTAAACAATGAATATCCTTTTCCTTTATTTATAGTCCCCTCAAACCATCTCTCTTCTTTAGCAAATGCAAGATAATCTTTCACAATAGCCTTGCATCGTCCATCATTCATTTCAATATATTGTTCCCCTCTTGCTAAGCGCAAATATTCTGCAAAATAATGAAATTCTGGATGCAATAATGGCTCTCCACCAATTATACTTACTAATCCGCTATAACCTTGTAAAGAATCCACTGCCCTCTTAAAAGTTTCCATATCCATAAAAAAGTTTTTTTTATGATGTCCACAAAAACGGGTACAGTTAGAACATCTCTTTTCACAAACATTTGTAATATCTATTTCTATAATAGACATATCTCTAATCTGACGCATTTCGTCCTCCTGAATAATTATGTATGTTCCATGATACCCTCTGTAACGCAAATATATTTATCTGTGCTTTTCCCAATCTGAGCAAAAAAGGGCATTGCTTCTGCACTTACATTAATTGTTGCAGCTATAACTAATAAATCATCATTTGCTAAAAGTACATTCGATACCTCCGATAAAATTCCATGGAACTCTTTTACTCTCATATTATCAATTACTTTGACAAGATTTGCTTTTGGATAATGTGTTTTTATATATTGATATATCCATTCTGCATTATCTGAAATTCCCCAAATTGCATAATCAAATGCATCGTTCTTCTTATATAACTTTCTTATTTTATTTTCAAAAACTTCCATCCCCATCTTTTCTTCTATATATCCATCTTTATAAAGAGAATCATATTCAGCATGCAATCTTGCTATATCCTCTTGTGCGTCTTCCCCTAGTAATCTTTTCTTTGCGCACTCTAAAGCAATCTTTTTGTACTGTTCAAGATCAACCTGTTGTGGTTTCCAATTAATATTTTCAAAATCTTGATATGCGTAAAATGGCAAAAACTTTCTTTGCAAATCAAAAGGATATCCAAAATATTCTTTTACTAAAATTACTGGAATTCCCAATGCCATGCAAGGAAGTGCACAATGTAGTCTTGATGTAATTACTACTTTAGCCTCTCGACTATACTCTTCAAGCACATTCTTCGCCATTTCCAATCCCCCAGTTTCACTATAAAACTCTTCTTCTGTTACTCTCTGTTGGTGTTGAACAAATTTGCATTCTTTCTTCAGTTCATCTGGTATATATTGTTTTAATGCTTTGGGAGCTTCAACGAAATATGTTGTATTTCCTTCATTTCTATTTCTTATAGGAAATGTTATTGTTAAACATCCCGCTAAATATGCTGAAATTCCTAGTTCATTCATTTTTTTCCATGTTGCATAATCCCTGCACCCAATAGGTTCATACCTTTTAAAATATTTAACCCACTCTTCCGTCCATTCCCAAGCACTTTGCTTTATACTTATACCCAAAAATACAGGAATGATATCGTCTGAAAAAGACACATGGTTCCCTACAACATATTGGCATAAATCCATTTGTGCCCACATATAATTTATTGGCAAAATTAGCCTTTCTCCCTTATATGTCTGAAGCTCTTTACTACTTAACTTTACAATATCATTATCATCAAGAGCCATATAATTATAAAGTTCAGCAATAGCAAGCCATTGCATATAATTCCCAATATTTATTATGAATTGCCCTCTATCCTGTATTCTTTTTTCTTCATATGTTACCAATGCATATTTCATTTTGAACCTCCGCTACTTTTAATGGTAGTGTCAACTTTATATCCCCAAAATTGGCTCAACCCCAGTAAATTCAATGGTTTCAGAGGTTATAAACCTTTACCTCCCCTTTCTTTGGCTTAGGCGACCAAAATTTTACGTCGGGAATCCAGTCAAGGCCGGGCTGAAAGCCCGTTAAATTCAGCCTTGACGGGGTTTCCGTAAGTAAAATATAATCGGCCTCAGTCAAGGAAAGGGGTTCGATTTTTTCATAATCCGTTTGACACTACCCTTTTAATTTTCCTAACTAATTCTGGGTTATCCTGAAATTTCAGGTCATTTTATAAAAAATTTGATTTTATTTGACATATATTTAATTCATTATTTTGTGGATAAAACTTATTCTTCCTTACTACTTTTTGGAGATCAAAAATTTTTTTATTCTTGTTTGTATTCTCTATTTCATCTGTATATGAACTTGCTATAACAAGGTAATCATATGGGAACTTCTGGCACTCATCTAGCGAAATGACTAGAATCTTATGCATTCTTTTCTTCTAAACAGGCAACTACTCTACGGAAACCACTGACAACATCTACCCTGGGTTCCCATCCAAGGTTCTTAAGCAAAATGGGTTCTTTTGAACAACATAACACTGTCTCTTTGGAAGCTTTCATCATACATTTATAGGATAATTTTCTATCTGGAAAAGCTTCCGTAATCAACTTATATGCTAGTGTTTCAATCGTTAAATATTCTTTATAATTTCGCATAACATATGGTGTCTTTTCTTTTCCATAAAATAAAACCTTAAAAAAAGCTCTTATTGCATCTGTGATATAGCACAATCCAATATATTTCTTTCCATCACCCTTAATTACCAAGTCTTTATATTCCAAAATATCTCGCACAAAATCCGAATAAAGATGTCCATCATTTAAATCTATGTGAGGCCCATAAGTATACCCAATACGAACTACTTTTGCCGACACTCCAAACTGTTTTGAAAAACAAACACACAAATTTTCTCCCATTTGTTTGCTTAACGCATAACAATTTTGATACTCTAATGGATTGATTCCATTATAATCAGTATCACTCTTTGTACTTCCCCCGTAAACAGCACCACTACTAAAAAATAACACTCCTTTTGCCTTTTTTTCTTTTGCCAACAAAAGTAAATTATAAGTTCCTATCGTATTTGCACTAGCAATATCAACAGGATTCGTCTCAAAAAAGCTAGTTGTCGAAGTACATGCTGCATGCAATATATAATCAATTTCATCACTGCAATTAATTTTTTCTTCAACGCTTCCAACAATTATTTTAAAATGTAAATTATCTAAATATTTTTCAAATATACTTTCCGCTTTTCTTTGGTTCCTACAAACAATAATCACATTACAACTGTTCTTTTGATAGCGTATTGCAATTTCCATTAAAGCCAAAACAATATATCTGCCAATTGCACCAGTTGCACCAGTTATCAAAAACGTTTTTCCTAATACTTCATCTATATTGATATCTGAAATAATTTCTTGAATATCCTCTTCTTCAATCTTTCTCATTAATTCTCTCCTGTTAATTATGGAAGAATATTTTCATCAATTTCATCTAATATGCTTTTGTAGTAATTTGACATATATTCAATGGTTTCTTCAAATGGTTTAAAACGATATTGACCTATCTCCCGTAACAGGCGACTGTTGTCTCCAGAATATTCTTTTTTGTATCCTTCTGATGCAATATAAAACTCACAATCACTCTTCATTACATTTCTAATCATTTCACCAAGTGATACTAAATCAATATGTGTTCCTCTACATACATTATAGTGCTTGTATAATGGTTTATTCTCAATAAAGTAACGCATTATATTTACCAAATCATCCATATAAATATAATCAAAATACATATTTTGTGATAAAGTCATTGGCATTCCCTTTAAAACCCTGCAAATATTGCTTGAGATAAATCGGTACATCCACTGCTCATATTTCCCATAAATTCCAAATAACCGCAAATCTACTATATTATCATTTTTTTCACACTGCTTTGATAATATATATTTATAAAATCCATATGCATCTACAGGAATATTTTTCCCAAAATATTCTTCTGTCATAAATGGAATATAATTTTGGCTATCATATTCTGCTCCAGACCCAAAATAATACATTCTTTCGTACATATGGCTACATCGTTCTAGGTTAAAAAACATTCGTAATCCAAACTCCATCACTTCATGTGGAGCTGCTTTTTTGCTATCCCTCGCGCCAAAATTAGCTGTATGTATTACAATATCTACTTTATGATCTTCTAAATATTTTTCAACTTTATCAGTGTCACACAAGTTTAATTCATCTATGCGCGGAGCATATATATCATAATCATCCGCCAATTGCTCAACTAGATTTTTTCCAATAAATCCTCCTGCTCCTGTCACCAATATCTTCTTTTTCACAATAGCCTCCAATAATTTTGTAAATTCAATCAAGTAGGGCAAGTTATTTCCTCTACTCCTATGCCACTTTAGGGCATTTTTCCTCTGCATTGGCGTGTACATAAAAATGTATAATTGAACTGAACTCCATTCGTTTCTGAGCAAATTTAGATTATCGACATAATATATTTTTATCTTCAGAGCCTAACCCTTTTATTATATTTTGATACTCTTTTCCTTGCTTTATCACTTCATACTTATCTGTTATTAAATTCCCAAATGATTGTGTCAATCCATCATTTATAAATATACACTTTTATATTTCACTATAAAATATTTATATCATCAGTATCCTTCACATAAGATATACTCATAGCTTTTACCTGCTTTCGTGAATCAGAAAATAGTCCTTCAATTTTTGCCTTCCCATTTTTGACATAAGAGACTCTGCATCACTTTCTCCAGACATTGTAGCTACAATCACTACAATATCCGGATTCTCTGCTATAACTTTTTCTGGCTTTTCAATCTTTTTTCCAGCCCAAACTCCTTCTTCATATCGATCCACAATTGCTTTCATTTCACTCTGAGGATATAATTCTTTTATGCAGCAATATACAGTATGTCCTCCTGCTGATGCGCCCCATATAATAAACTGCGGACAAGGATCTTCTTTGAATATATTTTTTAATTCATTTTTCATAGAACTGCAATAATTCCACTTTTTCCTATTTGCATAAAAATTGTCTAATTTCTTAATGCTATCGAAATCTGGTGAACCCTCAAGTACAGAACATCCCGCATTTAAAATCAATTTTTTGATTGATTCCATTTCAACAGAATTTTCAGGTTTTCTCCAATCATATTTTGAAAAAGATTCTTTATTATATGAAGTTATAAAAGCATCGAGAAAACTGTACCTATAGGAGAAGTTATCACTTACAGCGACTGTTGGAATTCCCATTGCAACACAAGGACAGATACAATGTAATAGTGGAGAAATTACCATTTTTGCATTTTGCTTGTATTCAGATAGTAACCTTTTTGCATTTATTTCCCCTTCCTTCATCACTTGTTCATCTATATAATCCATTTTGACATGTTGTGTAGTCACTACTGCTTGATTTCTGATATACTCCGGAACAAATTCCATGAATTTTTCTTTTACGCCAACAAAATAATACTTTCCATTATTGCCTTCTGCTGATTCTCTTCTATCAAATGTCAAGCTTAAACACCCAATTACATATGCCTCAATCTGATATTTTGTCAATATAGCTTTCGTAAATTCATCTCTACACAGTATTGGTTCATATTGCTTAATATAGTTTATCTCTTCAGGTAAAAGGTCCGATTGTGCAAGTCCCCATCCAATAAATACTGGCCGAATGTTGGAATTATACATATAATTCATAGAAGTGCTTCTTCGATAATGACTATTTAAAATTAAACTACAAGGCTCTGAAATACTACTCTGATCATAATAAGAAACCTCTAATATATCACTCTCGCGTATGTTAGCATACTGAAATAGCTGTTTAACCGATATCGACTTAATATTATCTCCTATATTCACCATACAGACCCTTTTTAAATATTCACTCATTCCTGTATTTACAAATCGGGCATACTTCATTATGCAACCACATCCCTTCTAACATTTTGAGTTATATTTGTCTATATTACAAATACACATATACTTTCTTTTAACATGCATAATTTTATATTTTAAGATGTATAAAATTACCAAATATTCAATAATCTACAACCAATTAACCTTCCTCCAGATAAGGCCACATTTTCTCCAATACTCCAGACTCTATCTTTCCATTTTCCCCAACAGTAGCTTTTACCCTTGGAGAAACTGTTTCTTCTGGTAGCACCATAAGTTCACACAACAATGGTTCATCATCTTTCATAAGTTCTGGTAACAACTCATCTAATTCTTTGTTGTCATGAATTTTATATGTCTTGAAACCATATGCTCTAGCAACGTTATCAATATGAGGCATCGTAAGCCCGCTATTCTCCTCACTTGCCACATAATTCCCCTCAAAATTATTTCTCTGCATTGCCCGAATACTTGCATATCCATTGTTACTCCAAATAAATATCTTTACAGGTAAGTTTAATCGATGTAATGTTTCTAGTTCTTGAATATTAAGCTGAAAAGCTCCATCTCCATTAATCAAAATAGTTCTTTTTCTGTCGTTTGCGATACAAGAACCAATTGCATAAGGAAGTCCAAACCCCATAGAGCCAAGCCCTGCTGCATTTTTCATTTTCTGTCCCTTTTTCAATCGAAATGCTTGATATGTAATTTCACCTGCTCCTCCTGAACTTTCTGGAACAATCACATCATCTTCTTTCAACAATTGACACAGCTTGTCTATAAAATAATAAGCACTAACAAACCCTTTCGTCTCTCTATGTGCCTGTGCAATAACTGGATAGTTATTACGTAGATTCTTACAATATGTAAGCCATTCAGCCCATGTATTCTTCTTTTCTATAAAAAGTGAATCAACTTGTATCCTTTTTAACTGCTGTAACAACTCTTGTAAAAACACGCCTGCATCACAGGCTATTGCTACTTCCTTATTGACACCCATACACTTCAACTCGTTTCCATCAATGTCTACAATAACTTTTTTTGCATTTTTACCAAAATTTTTCTCGTTAAAAGCTGTAACACTTGTGTCTAGGCGACTCCCAATTGATAAAATCAAGTCTGCCTCCTGTAAAATCAGATTTGCCCCACGGTCCCCCATAATACCCGGGTGACCTACATAAACACAATCCTCCTCATCAAACAAATCTATCGTTTTCCATGTAGTTTCCACCGGTATCTTTAGCAACTCAAGCAATTCATACAATAACTTTTGTGCACCCGACAATTTGATACCATTCCCAGCAATCACTAATGGTTTTTTTGCTTCCAAAATAAGTTCAACTACTCTTTTTACTTTATCATTTATAAAAAACACTTTTTCTGTATCTGTACTATATCCTTTTAGCTCATTTTCATCCAACACAACAGCCTGTACATCTAGTGGTATATCAAGCCACACTGGACCTGGTCTTCCTGTCGTTGCCTCATACCATGCCCTTTCCAAATGGTAACGAATTTGACTAGGTTCTAATATTTGTACAGCGTATTTTGTAACAGGCGTGACCATTGGAATAATCTGTACCTCCTGAGAACCAATCTGGCGAACACCTTTATCACCTACCAAATCCGAGCGCTTCGCCTGACCTGAAAGGATAATCATGGGAGTGGAATCAATCCAGCCTGCTGTCACTCCTGTAATCGCATTAGTTGCCCCTGGACCGGATGTCACAAGTACAACCCCTGGCGTATTGGTATGCTGCCCATATGCTTCTGCTGCAATTGCTGCTGCCTGCTCATGCAGACAACATGTATAGTCAATATCTGATTTTCCAATAGAATCTACGAGATGCATTGCACCTCCACCTGGTAACATAAATGCATGTTTAATCCCCTTCTCTTCCAAAAAACGGAATATATAATCAGACAGCTTTATCATTTCTTCACCTGTTCTCTCTAAATATGGTATATATTACTTCTTAGGACCTCATCTGCCCTTTTCTCCAAACATCTTAAATTCCACATATTCTGCAATCACATGTCCTATAAAAATATGTACTTCCTGAATACGTGGGGTAATCAAAGCAGGAACCTTGACAATATAATCGGCTACATCAGACAACTTGGAATTATCAGCTCCTCCTGTCAGTAACACTGTTACCATTTCGTTGTCTTTTGCATATCGCAGAGCTTCCAACACATTTTTACTGGTTCCGCTTGTGGAAATACCAATCACCATATCTCCTACATGGGCCTTTGCCTCCAATTGTCTGACAAATATCCGCTCAAAGCTGTAATCATTTCCAACTGCTGTCAGTGTTGATGTGTTGACTGACAACGCCTCTGCATTGAGTCCTGGTCTCTCTGTATAAAACCTGCTGACAAACTCTGTGGCAATATGCTGCGCATCTGCTGCACTTCCACCGTTTCCACATAAATACAGTGCACTATTTCTGTTAAAAATATCTATAAGCTTATCGCCAATTTGCATAACAGTATCCATTAGTTCCTGGTCGGAGGCCAACTTTTTAAATATATTAGTATGTTCTTCCAGTCTTTGATAAAAATAATTTTGAGAGCAGCTCTCATTATCATACTTTTCCAAAATGGAAACTAATTCCCATATACACCCTCTACCACCGCTATTTTGCAAAATAATGTCTGCTGCATTTTTTGCGTTGTCAATAGCATCGGCCGGGCAAACACCCACCCCCGCATACATCAACGGCTCGATATCATACTTTCCGTCCCCAATATAACAGATACTCTTTCTGTCGATTTCATGCTTCCGTTCTATTTGCTGCAATGTTTCTCTTTTATTCTTATTTCCCCTATAAAAAGCTTTCCACGGAAATCTTTTCTCAAAATAATTGACTATCTCTGTATCTTCTCCTGTAATAGCGATAATCTTATACCCTCTGCGATGCAATTCATAGATGGCATCGATATCTTTGAGATTTATCTGTTTTTGCTCACGCCCACAAGAATCAACAATAACCGTTCCATCTGTAATAACTCCATCAATGTCAAATACGATTAGTTCAATCATCATTCTTATCCCCTGAGTTTCCTTTTCACTTCTTCTTCCGCAGCACTCAGCATCTTTTTACCAGTTCCCATGATTTTTTCTGTTTCCCTGATATCTTTTACTAAGCGGCACAGTTCATAGGGTTCTATCGAAGCCTTTTGGTCTGAACCATACATTGTTTTATCTATTGTAATATGCCGTTCTATCGAGGTTGCCCCCGCTGCCACAGCACAGGTACTCACTAGAGTTCCTTCTTCATGTCCACTGTATCCTACTTTACATTGATACTTTTCAGAAAGTACCTTTATTATTTTCAAATTTGCATCCTCTATAGGCATTGGATAGGTACTATTACAGTGCATCAGTTCATAAGGACATTGATATTTCTTAAAAATCTCCACCGCGCGATCAATTTCTTCAAAGGTACTCATCCCTGTTGCAATGTATGTATACTTCCCTTCTTTTGCAATTTCCTCTAATAATTCTTCATTTGTCAGCATCGCAGATGCTACTTTATTATATTTGCAGCTATACTGCTGTAAAAATTTTTGTGAATCAATATCCCATGCAGATGCATACCATTCGACACCCTTTTCACGACAGTATGCATCAATTTCATCATATTCTTTTTTCCCAAATTCCAGCCCTTCCTTTTGTGCGCGCTGTGTATTGCCCCAAGGACTTGTTCTTGACTGTGACAAATATTCTTGTGTATATACCTTGTCCACTGTGCGTTTTTGAAATTTCACTGCATCGCATCCTGCTACCACGGCAGAATCTATCAACTTTTTTGCAAGATTCAAATCCCCATTATGGTTAATTCCAATCTCTGCTGTTATAAAGGTATGCATTGTTTTTCTCCCCTACAAATAAAATAAAAGATGTAAAATATATGATTATCACCTTGACTACTTCATACTTCACATCTTTCTCTTAACTACATTACCATCAAAAGTGTATTAAAAAATTTGTTCTTGATATAAAGTATGAAATTGTTAAGGTTCCATTTTACTTTTTTAGATAATCGCTATTCCACAATCTCCACATTCTGCATCATTATCGGCTTCCCTGTTTCTTTGTACATCTGTACCACACTGCTGCCGTCTCCGTAGTAGGCATCACTTAGCACAATCGCCCTGTCAACGTCCGCAGTATCATCATAAATCCCCCAGCCTTCTTCCTGATATTTTTTCACAATCCGATCATATTCCTCCCAAAGCTGCGGGCGCATACTTTCCACAGTTGCCTTAATTAACGGATGCGGCCTCCACAAAAGCGCCACTTCATCCTTATTTTCTTTAAAAATACGAAATACATATTCCATTTTCTCAAGCATTTTTTCATTATGCCGCAATAATGCATTGATGGTGGTATTGTAAAAAATAATCTTCTTCCAGCTTCCGTCTGGCTTTTCAATAATTCTCAGCCATTCGGTGGGTATTTCTAAATCTTCATTTTTTGTGCATAACACTTTGTCAATTTTGGGAGAACCAAGTCCCAAGATTTTTTGTTCCAGATATGTTCTATCAATATGATGGTCCTGAAATCCATTCTCTTTTGCTGCCTTGATATATTCATTTACATAGATACGTTTCATTTTTTCTGACTGAACCACTACTTTATCAGCGTTAATAACACCTGGCGTCCAGATAAAATGCTTCATACCATCAATTGCTTCCTGATTATCCGGCTCAATCTCGTTCAAAATAAAGTAAGGTATATAAATAAGCTTTTCTGTATATTTTTTTAGATTTGCTGAATAAAATCTTGGGTGCACACTTGTCACCAAATTAAAATTATCATATGGATTATGTATGTAAATTTGGTCAGGCTTTCTTTCCTCAAATTTATAAGACTGCCAATCTATGACTTCGATATTCTTTGGATATTCGCGGCCTTCATAATGCATTTGTCCAAAGCTATGGTCCGAATTCAAATCATAATAGGGAATCGGTACGCAGTATGCATCACAATAAGGATCTTCTTTTGCTGCAAGATACACACTTTCCAAGCTATCCCACATAGATGCTTTATATGGAAAGAACACCACTTCTTTTCTGGTATGAATATCATTTTTGGCACTGTTTTCTATTTTTAACAACTGCTTTTTTAATGTCTTGTAAATTTTATTTTCATTTATCTGATTTTGACTGATATTTTCAAAGATATGAAAGAGCACTTCGCAGTACTCCTCTACAAAGGAAACGGTGATATGGCCTTCCCCTTCTAATGTTTCTATTGTATTTCCAAGGGTAATAGCAAATTCCTGGCACTCACTGAGCATATTTTGTACTGATATAAAATTGTGGCTGTTTAATGCTCCTCTGATTTCCTCATGAGCCTGGTGCAGGCTTTGAATAAAATCCATAATTTCCTGCTTATGCCGTTCCCTCATTTTTATGTCCTCCTGAGACCAAATGTCATATTGAATTGATATTTTTCAATAATATTAATAAGGCACATTGATTACCATTTCTGGCAATGCAAAATAGAATTTATTTTGCTTCGCTCCTCCATACGTCACACCAGCGTGTTCTGGAGGTCTTGGCATACTCAATCAGCAGCAGCCATATCTGACTGCTTTGCTTCTTCTAATGCCGTTCTTTATTTTTATATCAAGAAATGTTTAGCAGTCCAAATCTGACATATAAAAGCATATATGTTCTGTTGGTAAAACTGCAGTAATTGCTGCCATTCATCTGCAAAATCATTTCACATGAATCTATTATTTTATTCGCTATCGCGCATTTTCTTGCCGCGCTTTATTGCATTTCTTGCAGCATTAATCTTTTTATCATCTTCATAACCGCAGCATATGCAGCAAAAAACATCTTTTTGAAACTTCCCTATCGCGCCGCATTCGCTGCACTCTGTACTGATTCCTTTGCCTAGCACCTCAATCAGCTCAATTCCGTTTTCCCTGCATTTTTGCGCAAGACGATTTCTGATATACCCTCTTCTCCATACAGATACGGAATAATTAATTTGTCTGTTAAGTCCGCCAGCGGAATTCTTTGGTAGTTTGGGCAGGTAGATTACTTTGGGCTTTTCCATCTCAAGCATATGGTTGATTTCTTGATTTATATAACTTTCCATTGAAGCATTTCGCTTTTGACGTTGGCGTTTATACTTTACCCGTCCTGGATTATTATTTTTCTCCCTTTGATAAACAGCATTGGCCGTCTTGGTAAATTCTGTCAGCTCCTCATGCATTTTGCCCAATTGTTCTCCGTAAATATGTCCTCTGTCCGTCGTAAACATCTGCCATATTCCCATAGATATACCTACTTCATAGATAAAATCTGAATGGATACGAACAGAGACTTCAATCGGCACTGCGATCTCGATGCTGCTTTTTTCAGGCAAAAGTTTGATATAAAGCTGTTTTTTGTATTTGTTGTCATCTGTCAAAGGCACAAATACACGCCTGCGATTTTCTTTTGTAGAAATAAAAATTCCACATGCTCCATCTTTGTTGCCGTATCTGTATGCTCGTTCTGCTATAGAAAATCCATCTGCTTTCTCTGTATGAAGGCTATTCAGCTTTCTTCGAACTTGTCTGCATAAATATTTGTTCAGATTTTCAATATCAACTTTATTGGTCGTGTCCATAATGATATTTTTGTACTGCTGCTGCATATTCTGTGGTATCACAACGGTTCTGCCATTTAGAATATTTTCAAAGCATCCGCCAACTTTCATAACAAACCGCAGATAATGTTTATCCGCTTCCGTAAACCGTGGATTTTTTGCTGTCGCCTCAAGAATGCGCGTTTTTGTTTTTGCCCATTGTGTCTTGATATCACCCAAAGCGTCAAAAACCGCAAGATAAAAGTAAACGGATGGCATTCCAATTTGCGTCCGAAGCCCACACTCTGTCATTTCGTTTTGGACGGTATAGCCCGGATAAATCTTCAGTAAGCTTCTAATGCCGCTGTACCTCTGATATACATAATTTTTTACAGTTCTGTAATCCTCTGCAATCTCCTGAAGCTTATACATGTCTTCAGGAGGCAGAGGTTTTTTATTGTACTGATGTATTGTCTTGCAGATTTTGTTTGTTTGCATGATTCCTTTTGATTATACCTACCAAAACCCATACAAGTTAGGCATAAGATTTTTCGTAGATTTCCTCAGTCTACGAATAGAAAAAACAATATTTTTGATTTATATAATTTTATATCGTCATTATTCTATCACGCCATAACCAAAATGACAATTCTTTTTTATAAAAAATGCCGAAAAAATTTGTGGAAAGATATGGAATACTAACGAATTGTTTTAATTTCCTTCAAAAAAATACCTGCTATAGGTAGTAAGAACTCCCATTTCTGCTATGAAAAGTTTAATTTTCATAGTAAAAATAAAGAAGCCCCAGTATTTTATGGTCAATTTCTGGGTCAAAATTTATACGAATAGAGAGGAAGTTTGTTATGGCAAGACATGGCGAAAATATTAGGAAACGAAAAGATGGACGTTGGGAAGGACGGTATTTAGTATACAGTGAAGAAAAAAAGAAAAAGATTTATCGTTCTATATATGGAAAAACATATGAAGAGGTGCGTGAAAAACTTACGATTAAAAAAAATCTTTTTTCGGAGGCTTCAGAGGAAAAAAGTCCAGACTCAATGTATTCGGCACAAATACGTTCAAAAAATATTGTATTAGCAAATGTGGCACAAGAATGGCTTGCTGAAATAAAAGAGAAACGAAAAACATCAACCTATACAAAATACAATTTAATTTATCAAAATCATATTGACACAGTTTTCAAAGATATATCTTTGCATGATTTAACAGATAATTTTGTAAAAGAAGGAATTTCTTCCTCTTTATCAGAGAGTGTACGAAAAAGTATTTATTGTGTTCTAAATCAAATATTGAAATTTGCATCTCGGCAGTATTCCTTAACGCTTCTTCCATTAAAACTGCCTGTTTGTGAGGGGTACAACAGACCTGCCAAAGTACTTGCCAAAAAAGAACAAAAAAAATTAATTTCCGTATTATATTCTGAAATGGATATTTTTAAAATGGCAGTATTAATTTGTTTGTATACAGGACTCCGGTTAGGAGAACTGTGTGCTTTGAAATGGGAAGATATTGACTTTGAAAATAAAATACTAATGATTGACCGCACTGTACAACGGTTATATGAAGAAGGGCACAAAACAAAAACAGTTTTGTTAGAAACCACTCCAAAAAGCGCTTATTCTCACCGGGAAATTCCACTTCCTGATACAATCATGGAGCTTTTCGCACATTTTTTTCACGATAAAGATTATATATTTGGTACGAATAAACCATTAGACCCAAGATCTTTACAATATCATTTCAAAAAGATATTAAAAGAAGCAGATCTGCCAAATGTCAATTTTCATATTTTACGGCATACTTTTTCAACAAACTGTATTGAAGATGGCACTGATGTCAAAAGCCTTAGTGAAATGTTGGGACATTCAGATGTACATATTACAATGAATCGATATGTGCATCCATCTATGGATACCAAACGCAAACATATGGACAGCCTTTCAAAATTTTATGGTCAGATTCATGGTCAGGCAGTTTAAACGATAACGTAATCTATTCGTTTGCAGGCTGTTTTCGTAGACTGAGGAAATCTACGAAAAAAACTGCAAAAAAACACAGGTGTTTGACGAATTTTCCAAACACCTGTTTCTATTTTTACAATATTCTCTCGTTTACAATAGATTCTTTTTCTTCCAGTTTCCTGTACGATACCAAAAATATGAAATTAAATAATTTGCCGCCCATCCCATCGGAACTGCATACCATATCAATTGGATTCCCCATATCGGCGAACACAACTGTGCCACCGCAACGCGAATTGTCAGATTGATAAGGTTCGCAAGCATATACACCTTGATATCTCCTGCACCTCTAAGTATCCCATCTGTTATTGCCTTAAATCCCAAAAAGGAAAAGAATAATCCAATAAATCGGAAATAGGAGGTGCCTGTCTCAAATGCTACTGCTGATTCTCCCTGCTCCACAAAGACTGACAGAATCGGTTTGTAGAAAAGCTGTGAAACCGCAATGAGAAACACGCCAAAAGCTATAATAATGCCATATGCTACATGATACCCCTGATGGACACGCTCTGGTTTTCCAGCGCCAAGATTTTGGGCTGTAAAAGTTGACATTGCGTTTCCTGTAGCAATCATTGGCACAATGCAGAGCGACTCAAGCCTTATGCCAGCCGAATATCCCGCAAGTGCAGATGAGCCAAACTGATTGACCGCTGATTGGGTCAGCAGCATACCAATACTCACAATTGACTGTTGTATAATGGATGGAATTGCGATTTTTACTCCTGTAACAAACATATCGCCGCGGAAACGCTTGACTTTTTCTTCTACTTTGTACGTTGACAACATTCGCATTAAAATAACAAACGAAATAACTGCTGCGATTCCCTGTGCAATAACGGTTGCAATGGCAGCTCCCGCAACGCCAAGGTTTAAACCTCCAACCATCCACAAATCCATAAAAATATTTAATATAGAAGAAAAAATCAGCAAGTACAATGGTATTTTTGATTTTCCAAGTGCATTGAAATTTGCCGACAAAATGTTATACATAAACATAAACAGAAGACCAGCGAAATAAATCTGCAAATATAAAACTGCATCTTCCATAATATTATCCGGCGTCTTTAAAAGCATGAGAACCATTGGATTGATAAAAAACCCTATCACTGCCAAGAGTGTACTAAATACAGCAAAAGAAATCAGAAACGTATACGCAGAACTTTTCATTTCCTTGTAATGCTCTGCTCCTAAATATTGACTTGTAAGTACAGACGCTCCAATCCCTCCGCCAATAGCAATCATAATAAAAACGGTTGTAAAAGAATAAGACGCTCCCACTGCTGCCAGTGCATCTTCGCCCACCAGATTTCCTACAATGATAGAATCTGCCATATTGTAGAATTGTTGGAAAAGATTTCCTATAATCATCGGCAGCGCAAAGAAAAATAAGCTTCGCGCTGGCGGCTGTGTTGTCAAGTTCGCTTTTGAATGTTGTGACATTTATATCTTCTCCTCTTTTGTTCTATATTCATTGAAACACCTATATTGTAACAGTTCAGCCATCATTCATAAATTGTCGGTTGGCACAATCTGACAATTTATTTAGGCAACTTCCGACAACTTATGAATGTCGGGCGTCCGCCCTATAAAAATGAATATACAAAGTGCCTTATGTGAGCAAGCTCCCAACAGCACTTTGTATATTCATTTTTGCATGGCTGAACTGTTACCTCATATTGCTCCCATCAGGAAATAAGCGGCTGTGCCCACAACACCGCTTCCAAATATAATTGTGATTGCATTTGTTTTAAATTTTCTAAGTATCCATAACGCTGCTGCAAAAATTACAAGTTCTACAATTCTGATATTGCCCCAGACAATATCTCCCAGCTCTGCCTGAAACAGCCCCAGCATCAAAATCGACGCGCCTGCTGAACCAATCAATGCTACCACCGCCGGCCTGAGCGAGCCTAAAACTACCTGAACACCGCTTACTGTACGATATTTATAGTAAAAATGTGCCAAAAGCAAACAAATGCAAAATGATGGAATGATACAGCCAATCGTACAGATTAGCACACCCGGAATTTCAGATATACGCATTCCTACAAACGTTGCCGAATTAATAGAAATCGGTCCTGGCGTCATTTCTGCCACTGTAATCAAATCCGAAAATTCCTCTAGAGTCATTAGTTTATGAATATTTACAATCTGCTCCTGAATCAATGGAATTGCAGCATAACCGCCGCCTACACTGAATAAGCCAACCTGCATAAAAGCAAAAAACAATTTCAATAATAACATTTATGCTGCCTCCCCTTTCTTTTTCTTCAGCGTCATTGCCAAATCTATCAGCCCAATCGCAAGACAGGTCAAAATAATTATCATTGCGCTGACATCCAAAAAATAAGTTGCTACAAACGCTACAATCATCATTGAAATATACAATATTCTTTTTGTTTTTAGCACATTTCCTGCCAGATTAATCACAACATCAAAGATAACTGCTGCAACCCCCGCACGCATCACCTGCAACGCCGTCGCAATGTACGGGTTCGTTCGGAACTGATTATAAAATAATGAAATAATCGAAATAATAATCATTGGTGGAAGAATGGTTCCCAATATAGCTGTCAAAGAGCCGAGAATTCCTGCCATTCTATAACCAATAATCACAGAAGCATTAACCGGCAGCGGTCCTGGCGCTGACTGCGTAATTGCAGTCACATCAAGCATCTCGTCCTCTTCTAACCATTTCAGCTCCTCAACATATCTTTTTTTCATCAATGATACAATCACAAATCCGCCGCCAAAAGTACAGGCACTCAGTACAAACATTGACTTAAACAACACCCAAAGCTTACTATAATCTTTTTTCATATGAACCTCCATACCGCATACATCTCAAACATGCCTTGATCGCAGTAAACGGATCCGACATGGACAATTAGCATGAACTCTAATTAATGAAATTAACATATACTAAAAACATTATTCGCAAAATACCTTGAATTTATTACAAATATCTGTACCTTTTTATTGTTAGGAATGCGCCAATATGTCAACTGCTTATAAGTACTTTAGCTTTCCAAAAGCAGCGCAGCCAGTGCATCTACTTCTTCCATTTTTGTTGCCCAGCTTGTTGCAAAGCGCACAACGGTATGCGTTTCATCATATTTTTCCCAAAAACTAAATGTTACGTGTTGTGCAAGCTGTTTCATCTTTTCATTTTCTAATATTACAAATATCTGATTGGTTGGAGAGTTCAACAAAAACTGATACCCCTGTTCTATCAACACTGCCTTTAATCTGTCTGCTGTCCGAATCGCATTTTTACTAATTTTCAAATATAAATCATCTGTAAAAAGCGTATCAAACTGTATTCCTAACAACCGCCCTTTTGCCAGAAGCGCCCCTTGCTGCTTCACCATTGTCAGAAAATGTCTTGGTGCCTTTTGCGGAAACACAACTGCTTCACCGCACAATGCTCCTACTTTGGTTCCTCCAATATAAAAAACGTCCACACAGCGGGCTATATCCGTTAATGTGGCATCCGAAGCCGCACTTGCAATTCCATACCCTAATCTTGCACCATCAAGAAACAACGGAATATGGTATTGGTGGCATACAGCCGCGATTTCTTCCAACTCTTTTTTCGAATACAGCGTTCCATACTCTGTAGGGTGGGAAATATACACCATACCCGGAAATACCATATGTTCCTGATTTGCATCACCATAAAATGTCTGCAAATAATTTTTGATGTTTTGTGCAGACAGTTTTCCATTGTAGTGCGGCAGCCCTAAAACTTTATGTCCTGTCGCCTCAACTGCTCCTGCTTCATGCGCATTGATATGTCCCGTAATTGCAGAAAGCACTCCTTCATATCGTTTTAACATCGAATGAATCACTACCGCATTCGTCTGTGTTCCCCCGACAAGAAAATAAATATCTGCTTCCGGGCATCCACAAGCAGCCCTAATTTTCTCTTTTGCAGATGCACAGTATTTGTCCTCGCCGTAGCCTGGCATCTTTTCCATATTAGTTTCCATTAACCTCTGCAAAATTGCATCATGTGCTCCTTCGCAATAATCATTTTCAAAATACAGCATATTAACCTCCATACCACAGCTTTTCTGTGACTCAAATCGGTGCGGAGAATGCCGCTTTTCAGGCATTCTCCTGCGTGAAACTTAGAAGTTCTAATTTCTTTTCACGCTAGTATTCCTTTGTAATGGTAGTGATACCATACATTTTCATAAAATCAGCCAAATCCTGTTCATTTCGAATCAACATTATTTCCTCAAATCTTCCTGTACTAATATCCTTAAAACCCGCAACCTGTTCACCTGTACAGATACTGCAGCGCAGGATTGGCTGTTCCTTTTCTTTATCATATATTTTCTTTTGTATTTTTTTGCCAAACAACATCTGTACCGCCTCCTTCTATAATTCCGCAGCATTTATAATTTTTTAGTGTACAATACTCAACTGTCACATTCTTTTCTGCTGCAAGCCTTTGTATATGTTCGACTTCCAAGCTTTTCTCATACCGCTTATCAATCAATATTTTCCACGGAACCCTTCTTAGCAGCACGCGTGTCGTCTCACCGATTCCAGGTTTGACAAGGCCCACATCCTTTACCTGAAATGCTTCTGCAATCTGGGCAGCCTCATCTGCACCGCATCCATCCACCGTCGTTTCCCAGACCTTATCCTTCTGCGCGGAATCCCTCTCAAAACAATGTTCTATTGCATCAATAAATTCATAAGATAAATCCGCCTCCGCAAGCTCTCCATAATAAACTGCTCCATGAAAATCGTGCGAGCCTATAATATCCTCTCTCAAAAAGGTTCTGCTGACAAGACCAGACACCGTACAATTCAGGCAGGAACTAGGAATCACAATATCCTCATGTGTTCCACATAGCGTCGTGATATTGGCTGGGTCTGCAACGACCGCAATATCAGACGAAACACCCTCATAAGCCTTTACTGCCTTTTTCAGTTCATTCAGAATTGCTCCTTTTCCTGTCCAGCCATCCACAAAAAGAAGTTCCTGTGGTTTATGTCGTTCCAATAAGTAGTTCATTGCATTCTTATCAATTCCTCTTCCTTTTATAATAGAAATGGAATAATGCAGCACATCTATATGATATTTCCATTGTATATAGTGTTTTACCAGGATACCTATTGGTGTACCAGCTCTTGCAAGCGAAACCAAAACAAAATTTTCCCCTTTTGTCTGTATCAATTTATCACAGAGCCTGCCTATTGCTAACGCCGTTGGTTTTGAATAGCGCTCAAGAACCTGACTATAAACTTCCATATACTTTTGTGATGGCACATACTCAATTGGCAGCATTTCACTATAGTGTTTTCCTGCTTGTATCAGCCGTTCACGTTCTTTGGCGGACTGTGGCTTCACAAGTCCTGTGATATCCTTTAAAAGAAATATCACATCTTCTTCCTTATATGAACTCCTCATAATTAATCTCCATTCCACCGCCTCTAGTGACCCATATAGCACTAAAAAACGCAGTTTGACTTTATTGCGATACCAATACAATATTTTCATTTCCAGCCAATGACAGTGCGTTGAGCAGTGTCGCTGTACCTTCCGCCATATCCGTTTTCGCATCTGTGATTACAATAACTTTGTCATATTGCCCCACATCGTAAAGATATGTTGTTCTGCTGTTATCATATAAGCTTATAAGCTCATACCGGATATGAAATGGATAGTGTTCTTCCCTGCTCACTACAACTGGCATTCTTGCCGTCGCATGAAACTGGACTGTTTTTCCCTGTGCTTCTATTCTTTCTGCGACAAAAAGGGCTGGGTACATGAACTCTTCCGTTCCAAGAACAAGAATTTGATCCCTGCCCTTTAAATCTACCTGTGCTGCAATATCTTGGTACAGCTTTTCACACGAATCCGCATACGAAACTGCGTCCACAAGCCGCCTTGTATCTGGCATCTTATTTATTTTGATATATTGTACCTGGGAAGGAGTACGTTCACTATCCGCCAATACAATTGTACCATCTGTCTTGTAAGATGCAGCTTCTGCTGCATATGGTACCAGATTTATTTTTGCAAGCCAAAATAGATCGATATTCCTGTCCCGAAATGTAGTCAGTGCCGTGTCTTCCATTCCATTCAGCAAAGACGCCACTGAAAACTGAATTTTATTAGAATACTGTTTTTGTATCAAATTAACAATATTTAATATTGTATTGCCTGTTGTCAGTTCATCTTCAATAAAGAGAATTCTATCAATCTCTCCAATGATAGAATCCATATCATCTTTAACAAGCTTCTGTTCTTTTGCGTGGCTGTGTTCCTCCAGAAAATACAAGTACTCTACATCTGGAATCTGCTCTCTTGTTGTCTGAATATAAGCTGTTTTCAGCGCTATTGCTACCGCTGCCCCCACTGCTGTCGCCGCCTCTGCAAAACCAATCAGCAGCAGTTTTTCATGGCTATACCGATCTTTTACAATATCGGCAAGCGCCCGAAACATCTCTAGTGCCTGAAAAGGCTTTACTGCAATATACTTTCCTTGAAACCGATTGGCAACTAAATACGTTCGTTTTGTATTATTTTCTCTTTTGGCAATTCTTACTAAGTCCTGTTCGTTATACATCAATTGTTCTCTTTCCTTTCAGTTTCTTATCACTTTATCACTTTTGGAAAATACAGGCAAGCAAAAACCCCCGATTCTATATAAAAATAAATCGAGGGCATCATAAATATTATTATAACATTTGTGCTCTTAATTGTTCATTGCTCATAGCACAAAGATATGCAGGCGCAATATCAAATACGGTCTTGCAGCCTTTCAAACCGTCGGCTTTCATGCGAAATGCTGCTCTTGCATAAGCTGCGATAACTGACGCTGTAAATTCCGGATTGGAATCCAGCTTCAGGCTATATTCAATCACATGGCTGTTTTCTTCGTTCCAGCCTGTTTTTCCACTGCGAATCACAAAACCTCCGTGTGGAATACCGCCATGATTTCTGTCAAGCTCCTCCTGTGTAATAAAGTGCACTGTCGTATCATAATCTGCAAAATAATTGGGCATTTCCTGAATCTCTTTTGTTATTTTATCCAAATCTGCCCCTGGTTTTGGCACTACAAAGCATTCCCTTGTATGCTTTTCCCGAACAGATAATTGGGGATTCTCTCCATTTCTGACAGACGCAAGCGCCTTCTCTACTGGAATGGTATACTGTTTGCCATCCTGAACACCCTCGACTCTTCTGATCGCATCGGAATGGCCTTGGCTTACGCCTTTTCCCCAGAATGTGTAGTCATTGCCACTTGGGAGAATTGCATTTGCATACAGGCGGTTAAGTGAAAACATTCCTGGGTCCCATCCCACTGATATCACTGCGATATGATCGCTTTCTACGGCTGATTTATTCACATTGTCAAAATGTTCTGGTATTTTTGCATGTGTATCAAAGCTGTCTACAACATTAAAATACTTCGCATATTCTTTTGTCTGTTCTGGAAGGTCTGTCGCACTTCCTCCGCAAAGAATCAATACGTCAATCTCGTCTTTCCTGTTTATGGCATCTGCTGCACGATAAACTGGAACGTTGTCTGTCAATATCTGAACTGTTTCGGGGTCGCGGCGCGTAAATACGGCCTTTAACTCCATATCTGGATTTTGTTTTATGGCACACTCAATCCCTCTGCCAAGATTTCCATATCCCATAATGCCAATTCGAATCATCTAATCCCATACCTCCTATTCTTAGTCGCTGCGCGACGGCTCTTAAGTCTTCGGCTCTTCGACGCCCTTCTTACGAGATTAATTTTCATTCGCATTTTTTCTCATGAAAATTATTCTCCTGCGTCTTTGTGCCTTCTCTTAGTCGCTGCGCGACGGCTCTTAAGGCTTCGGCCCTTCGACGCCCTTGGGCAATTCTCTAACTGTTTACTACGCGTTCATTTTCTCTCAGGCACTCCTCATATCGCTCTTTGAAAAGTGCTGCCATCTCCACATTTCCCATCTCTGTATACAATTTTATAATGCTTTCATAACAATGTCCCAGATTGATTCCAAGCGTATCGGAATCGGGCATTGCAGTCGCTTTAATATACAGCAAAAGCGCCTTTAACTGATTTCCACAGTCAAGCAGCACATTGGCATGTGTAAACGCAAATCGGGCATAGGGACATTCTGGCGCGTAATGCTCCATTAATGCTACAGCCTCTGCATATCTTTTTGTTTTCACATACCCTTTTGCAAGGGACATTATCATCAGCCGCACATATTCACATTCCGTTGACTCGCCAAGCGTCAGTCCTTTTTCATAAAGCTCTATCGCCTTCTGAATATCGCCCCGCATAAATTCTGACTGACCCGCCTGAAAATAAAAATATTCATTGTCCGGACTTTCTTCTAATCCTTTATACAATAATTCCAAATTTCTTTTCTGCTTTTCAAGCATTTCATCAGGAGACAAATTGTATCCGTGGTGAATTACTTCCATAGGAAGCATAAAGCATTCTACCGGATCGTCCCATTTGCTTTGATCCTTTGGACGCAATTGTTCATGAATCGGGGAATGAAAATAATAAAAATTTTTGTTGTAAAAACGGCTTACATCCGCTGGCACAAAAACTGTCTCACCCCTGTTCTGCGTGATGCTTTTTATTCTGATTTCGCCAAGCATACGCACAAATTTCTGCATTCCTATACGCATTCCCGCCACATCAATACTATTTACATATTCATCACAGTCTAGTACAAGAATCCAGTTGTTTGATGCTTTCTCCGCACAGAAATTTCTCGCTGCGCTAAAATCATTCACCCACTCAAAAAAATATACATTATCTGTATACTTTTTTGCAATTTCAACGGTTCTGTCAGTTGACCCCGTATCTGTGACAATAATCTCAAAACCATATGGCATTAGTCTTTTCAGGCATTCCTCTATGTGTTTTTCTTCGTTTTTTGCTATGATACATACACTAACTGGAAGCTTTTTCATCTTTATACCCATGCTCCTTTCAAAGTCTGCAAGTTCAACTGTTAATTACGCGTTCCTTTTCGCGCATACAAGCTTTATATTTATCCATAAAAAGTTCTGCCATCTGCATATTTCCCATATCAGAATAAATATCTATAATATGCTGATAGCAGTGCATCAGATTTTCTCCCAATGTATCAACATCCGGCAATGTTGTTGTTTTCACATACATCAAAAGCGCCTTGATAACATTCCCATTATCCAGCAAAACACCCGCATACGTAAAAACAAACTTTGCTGTATTGCAGACATTGCAGTACTGCTCCATTAAATTAAGCGCATCCTGTTCCCGTCCAGCCTTAACATATGCCTTTGCAAGTGAAATCACCATCATCTGCACATATACATATTCTATTGGAGGCTGATATGAAATCCCTTTTTCATAGAATTCAATTGCTTTTTCATGGTTGCCGAGAACAAACTCCGACTGCCCAATTTGAAAATACGTATATGGATCTTTGGGGTTTGACTCAAGATTTTTATACAGCATTTCCAGATTTCGTTCCTGTTTTGCCTGCATTTCCTCTGGTGTCAAAGCATATCCATGATGAATAACCTCCATCGGAAGGACAAAGCATTGCAAAATTTCGTCTCTTTTGGACAAATCAATCTGACAAACCTGCTCATGAATCGGAAAATCAAACGTATAAAAATTCCGATTGTAAAATCGTGTGACATCATCACTTCCATATGCCGGATTTCCTTCACTGTCATAAACCAAATTTTTTAACCGTATCACCCCTGTCAGTTTGGGAAATTTCTGCATTAGAATCCGTATCGTTTTTACATCCGCCTCATTCACATACTCATCACAATCCAAGCTTAGAATCCAATTATTTGACGCCTGCGCTGCACAAAAATTCCTTGCTGCGCTAAAATCATCCACCCACTCAAAATCAAGCACTTTGTCCGCATATTTCGCTGCAAGCTCTTTTGTCCGGTCTGTAGACCCAGTATCTGTAACGACGATTTCAAAACCATAGGGCTTAATCCTTTTGAGGCATTCCTCAATATGCTTTTCCTCATTTTTTGCAATAATACAGACCGAAATCGGTATTTTTGACATTTTTTCCTCATTTCTGTGCGGCATTTTGCATATATAAAGTTTGTGAACGCCACACAGGCACAAACTCTAACATAAAAACAATGTCCCATCATCAAAACGCCGCACACTTGTAATGTGCGGCGTCTATCATACACGCAGGCACCCAAAGGAAGATTGGCAGCAAAGCCGACGGGCGCCTGACGCGCGAGCAGGAAAGAAGAACATTCCTCCTGCTCAGTTTGTTATATTTATTGTAATAAGCTAAGAACACCTTGATTTGACTGATTTGCCTGCGCAAGCATTGACTGACCCGCCTGCATCAGGATATTTGTGTTCGAATAAGATACCATTTCTTCAGCCATATTGGTATCACGAATGTTAGATTCCGCCTCTGTTGTATTCTCCACTACATTATCGAGGTTCTTAATCGTATGTTCCAGACGATTCTGTATCGCACCGAGAATAGAACGCTGTTTTGATACAACTTTTAATGCATCTGCTACTACATCAATTGCGTCGGTTGCATTGTACCCTGTCTCGTCAACAATTCCAACATTCCAGCTTGCGATCTTATCAATTCCAAGTCCTGCCGCTGTAATTGTGCTGATTGCAAGCTGAATCTTGTTTTCCCAGTCAGAATCAGCGCCTGTATGAAGGTTTACGTCCAAATCTGCTGCAACCTTTGTAGAAGACTGTGTAATATATCTGCTGATCGTTACACCACCGTTAATTCCGCCGTCACCAAGACCCTGTAACTTCGAGGAAGCCTCTGTTGCTTTTGCAAATACCTGATCGATTGCTCTGGCCAAAGGAGTAGTAAACAATCCTCCCTTATAATTACCATTCTCGTCAAAGTACTTGTTGAGCTTCACTCCTGAAACTTCCTTTCCATCTGCATCATACAGCTTATTCATGGAAACATCATGCTCCAGATATTCATCGCCCCATGTAAACTCATTGCCGCCCAATACTTTATCCTTGATCTTTTGAGATGTATTCTCTGTTACCATTTCCGTCTTGCCTGCTGCACCATACAGAACATCCACAAGCTTATATTTGTCACTATTAATCGTGCGGTCATCATTCAGATATTTTGTCATATCTGTTCCCGCTTCAATTCTGGTAATATTTTCATTTGCTACATTATAGATAAAGAGCTCCCTATTTGCTCTGACAATCGAAGAAGTTCCGTCTGTAGACAAATCGGGTGTCGTACCGTCCACTGCGCCTGCAACCTCAGACGCTACCTTTCCTTTTTCTCCTTTTGCAAGCTGTGCATTTAGCTCAACACCAACAAATGCTACATAGGAAGTAGTATTGAAATTAACCTTATATGTATTGTCTGTTGTCGCTGTATCCTTTGACAGATATGGTGTGATATCAGAACCAGTTCCTACTTTGTGTCCTGTATAGGATATATTGGTATTGGAGCCATATATAGAAGCAGATGTTATATAAATATTATTCACGCCAATATAATTCATTTTGTAGGTGACTGGATTTGGCACATTATTTGCCACAGTATTTCTTGTCCATGTCATTGAATAATTTGTAACATATGAATTTTTTGTTGCTTTTGTACTATCACCCTTAAGCAGATAGGTTTCGTTGAACTTTGTTGTCTCTGCAACTCTGTCAATCTCCGTTACAAGTTGGTCAATTTCATCCTGAATATACTCACGGTCTGATTTTGAATTCGTTCCGTTCGCTGCCTGTACGCAAAGCTCATTCATTCTCTGAAGCATATCTTGAACCTCTGCCATCGCTCCTTCTGCGGTTTGCACACAAGATATACCATCCTCTGCATTGGAAGATGCCTGTGTAAGACCTCTAATCTGCTTTCTCATTTTCTCCGAAATAGCAAGGCCTGCCGCATCGTCTGCTGCACGGTTAATACGATATCCGCTAGAAAGCTTCTCTGTAGAATCTCCAGCCCTTCCCGTTGTAATTCCTAACATTCTGTTGGCGTTCAACGCCTGCATATTGTGCTGTACTACCATAATCTTTACTCCCCTTTGCTAAATGCTATTTTTGTTCCTTATGAAATTAATTATTTATTTACATTATATATATCGGATAAGTTTTCTGAAAATTAACGGATTTACATATATTTTTTAAATAATTTGTTCAAATAAAATAATTACATAATTTTTCAGCCAATAAAATAAGAGTACTTTATATTGCCGCAAAATACTCTTATTCATTTACTAAATTCAGTTTTTAATAATTATCTTGATTGTTTGGTCTTTATAGCTATCACCTAAATATGGTTAACCACTTTCCGGAAATTTTCAATCTTATGTCGTGTAATTATTTATATATTATGTAGTCCAACGAATTGTTCTGATTCGTTGGACTACATATCACTGCAGCAGTGATAAAATTCCTTGATTTCCCTGATTTGCCTGCGCAAGCATAGACTGTCCGGCCTGCATCAGCACATTATTGTTTGAATATGACACCATTTCCTTCGCCATATCAGTATCGCGAATATTGGATTCTGCTTGTGTGGTATTTTCAACAACATTGTCAAGGTTCTTGATCGTATGCTCCAAGCGGTTCTGCACCGCACCTATAAGAGAGCGCTGTGTCGATACTTTCTTTAGTGCATCTGCTACTACATCAATGGTATCCGTTGCCAGGTCGCCGCTATCGTCCACAATTCCGATTCCCTTTTTAGAATGAATCTTTTCTATGCCAAGCCCCGCTGAAGAAAGGCTCATAATCTGCGCAGTAATTTTGTTGGTGTCGTCCGAATCAGCGCCAACATGCAGATCAAAGGCCAAATCATTCGCAATATCCGAACCATTTCCTACATTGACATAATCTTCAATACTAATATCATCTATCTTAATCTCGCTTTTAGGATTTGCATCTTTTGAGCTGAACAACCCTCCCATATAACTTCCATCTTTATTTTTGTCTACATTAAAATATTTATAGAGCGCCATTGCCGAAACCTTTTTGCCATCCGCATCATAAAGCTGGGCATGGGAACGATTCTGTTCGATTGTAGTGGCATCAAACGGAAATGGATCAAAAACACCATTTTTATCTGGATCCAGTTTGAGTTCCCCTGTCACTCTTGGCCCTCTTAATTTATCTACCAATAAAAATCCTTCAACTATCTCATTGTTGGCATTCAGATAGTCCGTCATATCCTGCCCTTTGGCAATATGTGTCATTGTCTTTGTCTCGGTATTGTACAAGTACAAATCTCGTGCGGCATTGACTTGATTTTTCACTGTATCATCATAAATCAAATCAATACTATCCTTTGTATTCGTAGCATTATTTATACCATCTACCTGCAGCTGGGTCAATGTAGACACTGTAGAATTAATTTGAATCCCCATAAATCCTTCATAGGCGGAATTGACACCATTTGCAGCAACATTCAGGTAGGGTGTGAAATCATCCCCGTTCTGCACTTTCTTTGTACTGACAGGGGAATCAGAATCTGATGTCGTAATATCCGCCTCTGCAAAATATACTGTATTGTGACCAATATAATCCTTTTTTGTAGGCGGTTCCGCATGAAGCGCCGCATTGGGATTTGGCGTGTCCACCATCTTATAATTGACAATATAGCTCTTATAGGTTCCCTTATTTTTTTCATCACCTTTTAAAAGGTAAATCTCATTAAATTTTGTTGTCTCAGAAACACGGTCAATCTCGGTCACCAACTGATCCATTTCATCCTGAATATATTGGCGGTCTGTCTCCGAATTGGTTCCATTTGCCGCCTGCACAGACAGCTCATTCATTCTCTGAAGCATGTCATGTACCTCTGCAAGCGCTCCTTCTGCAGTCTGCACACAAGAGATTCCATCCTCCGCATTGGAAGATGCCTGATCCAGACCTCTAATCTGTTTTCTCATTTTTTCTGAAATCGCAAGCCCGGCTGCGTCGTCTGCTGCACGATTAATTTTATAACCGCTAGAAAGCTTTTCTGTTGAGCCAGCCTGCTGTTGTGTGTTGATACCAAGCATTCGATTCGCATTCATTGCCTGCATATTATGTTGAACTACCATATTTATACCCTCCTTGTACAGCAAAGAAAAATTGTAACAGTTCAGCCTTCGGCTTCCTGTTAAGAAAAATTTTTTCGCGATTTTCTCTTTCGTTTACAAATTCTATATCGTCGAAATTTTCTGAAAATTTATAGTATTACATAGATTGTTTATATAATTTGTTTAAATAATGTGCTTTTATCAGATTTTATTTCAACTATAATTCTCTATTACAGCAACTTTGCGCACTTTGATTCGTAGGGCCTGACTGTGTAAACATGCATAAAAAATATGCGCTGCCATCATATGTTTGACCCATCCGCCTTCCTATTTTCAAAAAATTTTTACATTATTTTCTATTCTGATTTTGTTTTTATGCTACTTGCTTTTTCATAATTTGTCAACATAATTGTTTGAATTGTGTGGGGAATTAGAAAAATTTTTAAAATTTTCTGTAAACTTATTTATTTTTGGAATAAAACTGCCGATATAGTTACTAAAACGATGCTTTTTATACTACACAAGAAGATGACAATATCTGTTATTGAAACTAAAAGCATGGTAAACTAGGAACGTTTTCCTATTCACGATTCAATTTTTATATAAGCTTTAAAGGGGGATTAAAATATGGTAATACAGCATAATATGTCTGCACTCAACACGAACAGACAATATAAAATTTCATCTGGCGAACTGGCGTCCAGCACAGAAAAACTGTCTTCTGGATACAAAATTAACCGCAGTGCCGATGACGCGGCCGGATTATCCATATCTGAGAAAATGCGCAAGCAGATACGTGGTCTTGACAGGGGAGCTATAAATATTGAAGATGGTATCAGCTACGCGCAGGTTGCGGATGGCGCGCTCAATGAAGTGCATGATATGCTGCAAAGAATCAATGAGCTGGCTGTACAGTCTGCAAATGGTACAAACTCCGCCTCGGACCGGGCAAATATCAATGATGAAGTGCAGCTTTTAAAGGCGGAAATGGAGCGTGTCTTTACCACAACAACATTCAATGAGCGTCAAATTTGGAAGGGAGACAATCCACTCGATCAAAAAGAAATCATTGGCGTCAAAAATGTACAGTCCGCCACAATCAATCAGACTTCCTACATCAATATAGATGTCAACAACGAAAACTATGAATACCTTCCAAACGATCTCTATAAAATCTGTGCAACGGAAGATGACGGTGTATCTGTTCAGTGGAGAGCATATAATGGTATTACCTATACTACCAAAAGCATTGACTGGGATACCTTCCGCGAGAATAATTATACAATTACGGCTAAGGATTTATTGGAAGAAGTCACATATACCGATCCTGCTGACGGCAGTGTAAAAACAGAAAAACTCTATGACAGCGCAGGAAAACCGATGTTTGAATTCCAGGTAAAATGCGCTGCACAGCCCACTGCAACCACTGCGCAGCTTGCTACGGCATTGAATAATGTTCCAATCTACCGTTCGCCAGACGCGTATTGGAAAGGCGAAAGCAGCTATCTTGCATCCAAAGGAATTACAATTTCGTCAAACATGAGTTTCAGTGCTGCCGTTTACGACAGAATTGAAGCACAAAAGAATGGCAAGGAAGGATATGATTTTATGCAGGAGTCCACTACAGATGTTGAGCCTGACTTATTAAATGGAATAAGTAACTTCCAAAATAATAATGGCCTTTATGAATTTCATTTTAATATGGAGGGACTTGGACCCGTAACTGCAAAATTTAACTATGCAAGTATCAGTTGTCCCAGTGATATCAGCAACCTGCTTAGTCCTTACAGAGAGTACGGAGGTTATACAAATACGCTACCACCTACAACCGGTGGGTCAAAAGTTGCTGAATACTATAATGAATGGTGGTCTTATTCCACCTATAATCCACCCTACCATGCCTCAGACGGAAATACCTATAAATATTATCTGAACACTCATGGAGATACAAAATACGCTAATGATCATAATAATAATACCGAAGATGCTGTCAGCGCAATTCTTACAGATGCCGATACCGGTCTTTTGGCGCAGGGTAATGGAGGAAACTCCTTGTCAGGCGGTACTATGACATTCCAATTTAATGTAACTTCTGACCAAAAATTCAATCATTATCCCGGAACAGATACAAATCCTACCTCTGTTAATGTAGGTACTATTTACTTTAATATCTCCGTGGATAAAACCGATACTGAAGCAAGTGTTCTTGCAAAATTACAGGATGCATTTAACACTCAACATACAGTACTAGATATGACCACCCGAAACCATAAACCTGGTTATGATTACCATGCTGGAACGCAAAATAATTCCCCTACCCAGGTATATGACTATGCTGTTACCAGCTACTATGATGATATCGATCTCAATATCCACAGTGGTTCTGAAACCACTGACAAAATAAATATGGATTATGAATGCTTACGTCTTTCAAGTCTTGGTATGTTTGGAACTAATGTACTGACCCAGGAAGATGCACTTGCTGCCATTGATGAAGTCAGCAAAGCGCTTGAAGTTGTTAGTTCACAGCGTTCCCTGTTTGGTTCCTACCAAAACCGTATGGAGCACGCCTACAATATTGACCAAAACTCTTCTGAGAACTCACAATATGCAGAATCGCAGATTCGCGATACTGATATGGCAAAAGAAATGGTAAATTATTCCAACCTAAATATTTTAGGACAGGCAGGGCAATCGATGCTTGCACAATCAAATCAGAAAAATCAAGGAATATTAAGCTTAATTGGATGAAAACACGTTGCCGCAATTTCCTATTATAATCGAGTAGGGAAGGTTTATCTTCTCCTACTCGCGCGCCAGGCGCGGGCAGCTTTCGCTGTATATTCCTTTCCGTGCCTGTGCATAAAAAAAAATCGAGCAAAAACGCTCGATTTTTTATGATTCTATAATTTACTTTAAAAGCTCTGAAGTAACCGGCACAGTCTGATTTGCCTGTGTGAGAACTGCATCACTTGCCTGATCCAAAATACGGCGATTTGATTCACGAATCATTTCTTCTGCTTTGGAAATATCAGTGATTGTACTTGCTGCCGAATTGAAATTCTCAAGTGCAAACTCTGATGCATCTGTTGCTTTTGATGACAGGCTAAGTGCAACTGCATCATCCTTTTCCTCTTCTGCCAACTTCTGGCCAATTGTAAGCTTTTCTTCTTTTTCATTTGCTTTTAATTTTGTTGCAAACAATTCATTTGCTGTCTTTGCGCCAACTGCGATGTTGTTCTTAATTTCCATACTTTACCTCCTTGTTGAATACAATCAATCCTTTATATATAAATTATTACCCTTTTGAGCCATCCACAATCATCTTGTGTTGTCTCTTAACAATTATATAATATCAAAGTTGTCAGAATATGTCAACCATTTATTTTAAATTTATTATGTTTTTTGCGCAATTTATAATATTGTCCTGTTAATACACAATATTATCGCTCTATTATACTATAATTTCAATATATTGCCGCAATCACATATACAAAACACCCTACTATTGTTACAATTCACACCAAATTCCGCAAAGCAAGTATTTCGGTGCTGTTCCTCTGCCTAAACTGCGCACAAACAAAAACAGATGCAAAAGCATCCGTTTTTGTTTCATACAATAATTAAGTAAACTTAAGCAATCAGTGAAAGCACTCCTTGGTTGCTTTGATTTGTCTGTGCAAGCATTGACTGACCTGCCTGCTGCAAAATACTTACATTTGAATAAGCTACCATTTCTTTTGCCATATCGGTATCACGGATCTGGCTCTCAGATGCAGTTGTATTTTCTACTACATTGTCCAGATTTTTGATTGTATGCTCTAAGCGATTCTGATATGCACCAAGCTCTGAACGCTGTGATGACACCTGCGCAATAGCAAGCGATACGCGCTCTATTGAGATAGTTGCCAGATCTTCTGTACGAACATCAACTTTTGAAACACCAAGGCTCTCTGCATCCATAGCGTCAATGTAAACAAGCAATTTATTTGTCATATCTGCATCAGAACCGATATGCAATGCTGTACCAAAACCTGTTGCACGCTTATTTGCTGCGATCTTATGACCGATATTCCAAGGCTTTGTTCCGCCTACAACCGTCATGCTTCCTGGTTTCCCTGCATTTGTTGCAGAACCACCTGAAAACACATCATACTCTGCTGGATATTTATTTGCAACAGTATCTTTTGTTGTATTAAGCTGAAATAATGAAACATTTGGCTTTGCAGTATTTGGAAGAATATCATCATTCTTTACAAGATTTCCTACCACGCCGCCAGTACCATTTCCTACAAGCTTTGTCAGACTTTTTACAAAATCAATTACTGCATTGTTCTGTGCAAAATCTGCTTCAAAATCAGCGATAGATGCCTTTCCTGTCAAACCATTTATAACATCCTGAAGACTTTTGCCGCCTCTGAGATCTGCAAGAATTGTTCCCAGACCGTTCTTGATTGCTCCTGCATTCAATTTGCTGCCGCCTGCAAGATATCCAAGATACATACTTGCAAGATATCCTGTACCATAATTTGCTCTGTCATCTGAATCGCCAATTGGAAAAGCTGTCAATTGATTTTTTATCTGTGCATCTGTAGCGTTTGTGTTGATTCCAAGTCCGCCATTTACCCAGTCATTTCCATCATAATATCCGCCTGCTGCTGTCTGAGCCATACCTTCGATAAACCATTTCGGAAATCTATCATTCTCAAGAACTCCATTGACTGTTCCTGTCATACCGTTTGTAAGCGCTTCATCCATAAATCCATGCATCATTTCATGTACGATTGTTACTTCCAGCTCATTTCTGGATTTCTCTGTCAAAGAGCCATCAGCCTGAAACTGCAATGCGTCTACATTTACACCAAGCTGGTATGTCAACATGTTAGGAACGACCTCATTATTTCCAGGATTATAAGAATAGCCAATCCCTACATATGCAAGTGTTCCTGGTGCAATTGCGCCATTTTCTCCAATCATCAAGCCCATTCCAATACTAGAATCCTTCAAGAAGTCATATGCTGGAGCATATGCATCTATAATAGAAAGTACTGCGTTTGGTACGATCTCATTTTTGAGAATCTGCTTTAACTGATCATACTGCTTCGCAAGCTTCCATGCCATACAATGCCATCAGAAAAAGCTTTATCCTTTTATGACTTTCTCTTTGTCCGCATTGCTGGCTAAAAATCTTTGATGAAAATTTTCTGCCATTTCCTTCTCCCCAAATGCTTCATAAATCTGGATAATACGCCCATAACAAACCGTTAATTCTCCTCCAAGATCTTTCGCGTCTGGCATCGCTGTCGCTTTGATATAATTTCCCAATGCCTGCAGGATCTGATCTGCTTCCCACAATACATTGGCATGTGTAAATACATATTTTGCAGTTTGAATCTGAGGCGCATACCGATCCATCAATGCCATTGCTTCCTGTACTCTATCTGCTGCCACATATGTTTTGGCAAGCGCCATAATCAGCTCCGGCACATAGTATTTCCCTGTATCTGTCACAAATTCAAGGCCCTTCTCATAAGCCTCAATTGCTTCATGCACACCCTCCAGCATAAACTGAGACTGTCCAATTTGAAAATATACATATCCCTTGTCAGGCGTGCTTTCAAGTTCCTGATACAACAATTCCAGATTCCGCAATTGCTTTTTTTTCATCGACTCATCATCAAGTGCATACCCATGATGCACTACATCCATTGGAAGCAAAAAGGCATCCATAGGCTCATTACGCTTTGAAATATCTTTGGGGCATATCTGTTCATGTATCGCATAGTCAAAGGTATAAAAATTCTTATTGTACAATCTGGTAATATCATCGTTTCGATATCCCATTTCACCATTTTCACCGCGCGTAAGATTTTTCAGTCTAAGAACTCCTGTTCTCTTCGGATATTTCTGCATCAGCATCCGAAGGATTCTGATATCGATTGAATTGACAAATTCATCACAATCAAGCGCAAGAATCCAATTATTTTTCGCAAAAGAAGCACAATAATTTCTGGCGGCACTAAAATCTTTTATCCATTCAAAATCTACCACTTTATCCGCATACTTTTGTGCAATTTCCTTTGTGCGATCTGTAGAGCCGGTATCTGTTACAATAACCTCCATACCAAATGGCTTCAGACGCTTCAGACAATCTTCTATAAATCTCTCTTCATTTTTGGCTATGATGCATACCGATATAGGTACCTTTGACATATCTTCTCCTTCTCAATCCTCTGCATAAGGCTGCATAGTTCCTCTTCGCGTCCGTGTGCAATCGAGTAGGGAAGTTATTCCCTGCTCGCTGCGCATAAAAACGCGCAGGCTAATTATTACGATAGCCTGCGCGCCTTCCATGACACGTACTATTTTATATACTTACTTTTTCTTATCCATCAATTGCGGATCAATATTATTAATTCTACTGGTAATTTTGTAATAACGGCTCGCAGCACTCGCAGTTACCTTCTTCTCATTTATCTCCCTGCGTTTCATTCCAATTGCCGCTTCCATCGCTGCTTTGTTCCGTTTTTCTTGAGCCTCTATAGATACTCCCTTATCTACAGCTTCTCTTACCAAATCCTGCAATCTTTTCACTACATCCCGGTATTTCTCAGGTTCTGCCTGAACTTCATCACGTACCCGCTCATAAGTCTCGGAAAAACCTTCATCCAGTTTGTTAAGTTCTTCAATCAGTTCTCCTTTTTCGTCCATGGTCTGGTCAAACGCTTCCAAATCCATCGGCTGAGCAAGAGCAATCTTGAGCTGTTTCTTATCAAGTTCGGATACCTTGTCAAGAACTTCTAGTTTCTTTTCAAGGCACTCAATCATAATCTGTAAATAACTTTGAGTCATTCCCGCTTTTCCCCCTTATGCTGCTGCGTGATCTGATTCAGAAAAGCGGCAGCGCAATGATGTTAACTCTGGTACAAAGAAGCTTAAGCTTATTGTACCAGATACAAATTCATTTTATGCGCGTTTCATAGCTCCCATTGTAGGCTTATATCCAACAGAATTTCTCTGTCCGCCTGCTACTCTTGCCTGCGCTGCGGCATTGGAACTGTCTGTTCCTGCTTTCTTCATAACTTCTTTCCAGTTATCTCTCATGGAACGCAGATGTGTTAAAATCTCTTCCATGATTGCCGCGTCTTTTGAAACATTTGCCTCATGACAGCGCCTCAGCAGATATACATATACATTATCAAAATCCTGCCATACAGGATATTTTTTGTCAAGTGTATCCCTGAAATTCTGCACAATCTTCTCTACCTTCACGATATTTTCATGTGCCTTTGCAGGATCATTGTTTTCTATCGCTATTATGGCAATATTTCCGAACTTTATTGCTCCATCATACAGCATTAGCGTCAACTCTGCAGGCGAAGCCGTCAATATCTTACTATTCTGATACTGTGCATATCCATTCTGTTTCAGCATGCAATTCCCTCTTTCTAAAATACCACAGGTCCTATAATCATTTTACAGTTCCTTACAACCTGAATGTTCTACGTATTACATACCCAGCATACTACTAATTGTACTTTGATTGCTCTGAAGCTTTGATAGTGCAACTTCCATTGCTGAGAACTTCTTGTACCATTTGTCCTCGTAATCACTCAATTCTTTCTCTGCATCTTTAATTTTCTGCGTATAAGAATCATAATCTATCTTCATACGCTTATCTTCATATACCTTGTAGATGCTGCTGTACTCTGTCGATCCCATTGACTCATGCAGTGAATCATACATCTTCTTTGCCATCTGTGTGAATAGTCCAATGACCTGTTCGGGATCTGCTGCAAGTGCTTCTTTCAGACGATCTTTTTCGGTTGCTGTCGCTTCATCATCTGGATCGCCATCAATATGAAGCGAATATCTATTCTCCTTTGTAGACTGGAAATAGCTGAGTGTACCAATACCCAAATCCTTCAGGTACATCTCCTTTCCATTGACTGTATACTTTCCATTGACAGCCTCCTTCATACTATTCATAATAGAATAAAGTGTACTGTCACGTCTTAACAAGGAACCTTTAATCGTATCTTCCCATTTCTCTACTTCTTCCTCAGACATACTTTCTTTCTGCTCATCTGAAAGCATATCATATTTACGTGCGGAATCTGCGCCATAAAGCTTGTTCATCTCATTCATGATTTCATTATACTCTGTGATAAAATCTTTCATCATTTCGTATATTCCATCATAGTCTGTCTCTGTTGTGATCGTAACAGGTTCGTCGGCATTTGTCTTTGCATTTGCTGTGATAGCAAGACCATTTACATTAAATGTATTGGAACTAGAAGTAAATTTTGCACCATTTAATTCTATTTCCGCATCTTGTGCAACAATCATCGTTGTCTGTGAACCATGATAATCTGTAGAAATGATACCATCTTCATTTGGCTTTGCACTAGGATCTACATAAATTCCCAATGATTTTAATGCTTCATCATTTCCGGTAATACTAAATCCCTTTTCTGTACCTGTTCCTGTAGAACTGATGAAAAGTCTCTGGTTTGTCTCGTCAAAAGAAGCATTGACACCACCTTCTCTTAACTGTCTCGTCAAATCAGAAATTTTCATATCACCAGTAATCTCAATCTGGGTAGTCTTCGCATTCAGTCCCTTACCCACTGTCAGTGTGATTTTCTTGCCTATCAGATCATTGTCAATATCCTTGACATAAGAATCATTTTCGAACCCATCTGCATTTTTATCCGGGTTTTCAAGCTTTATCACATTTCCGACTACTTCGCCTTTTTGAGCGCCGTCAGAATATTTATCCAATCCAAGTGCCTGCAGGATACTTGTAGAACCGCCTTTTGTAGAAAGCTCAAGAGACTCGTTTCCTGAATTGACTGTAAGCTGCTGTGAATTTGCGTCAAATTCCATATCGACGCCTATTTTCTTCGCTTCTTTTATAATATCACTTAACGTGGTTGTTTTTGTAATTGCTATGTCTGCTGTTTTTCCGTTGCTAAGCTTAAAGGAAAGCGTCTCGCCTACAAGTTCTTTATTAATATCAGATAATCTGGTCTGGGTTCCGTTCCAGTTATTGGCGGCACCATAAATTTTCCCAGTTGTCTTCATCTCTTCACCAGTTACCGTAGTGGTTATTGGCTCACGTGAGTAATCAGCCAATCCAAACGATTGAAGAATACTGGCGTTACTGTCGCTGGTACCTGCAAGTTCTACCGATGTATTGCCACTCCCTGGAGCAACTGTCATCTTCTGCGCATCCTTATCAAACGTCATCTCAACGCCAGTCTGAGTTTTTACTGCGTCCATAAAATTTTGGATGGTCATATTTGCAGTGACCTGAATCTGAGTTGTAGCTGATGTTCCGTCTGCCTTTTCTGTTTTTATCTCAAGCTTGCTGCCTACCAGGTCAGCATTCATATCGGAAAGTTTTGTGTTTTCATCCCAATTACTCTTTACCGGGCCTGTGGTCACCTTGGAAATCGCCGCGCCGGTCAGATATCCAGACTTTGCAAGCTGATTCACTTTCAGGGTTTGTGATCCGTTTACCGCGCCATCGCTTGCTATAATCGTAGCTTTGGTCGGATCAGACACCTTTGTTTTCTTTTTTGCAAAGGCACTCGAAAAACGCAGATTTGACAGCGTTTTGCTGTACAATCCGTACAATTTTGAGTTCAAATCCTGCCATATATTCTGTTTCCACTCCAGCTTTTTCTGATCATTTTTTAAGGTTGTCACTTTTTGTCTTTTAGTACTTACCAATGACTGGATTATAGCTTCTGTATCCATACCAGAATACATTCCTGTCATTCTCAATAAATCTGACATATTTCATCCCTCCATATATAATACATCGCAACATCACTTTTACAGCTTCTCGTCTACCATCACTCCTGCAAGTTCCATTCGTTTTGCTAACAAATCCAAGCTTTTCTCTGGCGGAATTTCTTTGATGACTTCATGGGTATCCCTGTCTACTAGCTTAATGGTGATACGGTTCGTCTTTTCATGAATGCCAAACTTTGCTTCTGAATGGGGCAATGCTGCTGTCACCTGCTCCATAATCTTTTTCAGTCTGTCCAAATTGACATTTTTCTGATCATCAACTAACTGTTCATCAGCCATAATCGACAGCGTTACCGCTTCATCTGCTTCTGCAATTTGTACCTGTTTCCCTAGCTCATCTATGGATTCCGTTTTTTTGGATTCTGTTTTTGCAGACTCTGCCTTTTTGCTTTTTTCTGTGGACTTTGGTACTGCTGTCTTAGTTGTTGTCTGAGTATTGATACCTTTCAAAGATTCTACATACATGCATATCACCTCCATGTCGCGCATGTGCTGTTTTTCTATGTTATTTACTACGCGAAATCCACTTTCCGCATAGATGTTCAGTTCATCTATTATATCGTCATACAGCGCCAAAAAATTAATACCCTCGCTCATTATTTTGAATATTTTCGGCTGCCGGCAAATTCTGTTTTGCATCCTAAAAAATACTTTATACGCAAAAACGGACTGCCGTTTTTTCAGCAGTCCGTTTTTCATGGTAGATATGAATGAAATCACTCTACAGCAGCTTTTTAATTTAGCCAAGTAATGACAATACGCCCTGGTTAGCTTGATTAGCCTGTGCAAGCATAGACTGACCTGCCTGTGCAAGAATATTGTTATTTGAGTACTTAACCATCTCTGTTGCCATATCCGTATCACGAATCTGGCTTTCAGCCGCTGTAGTATTCTCAACAATGTTATCAAGGTTTTTAATGGTATGCTCTAATCTGTTCTGGATTGCTCCAAGTGACGATCTCTGTGCAGAAACGTGCGAAATAGCTTCTGCGATTGCGTCAATCGCATATGTAGCAGCCGCACCTGAGTCATCCTTTACATTTAGACCACGGATGCCTAATCCCCTGGTATCCAATGCGTCAAGCGAAACGATAATCTTATTATTCATATCAGCGTCAGCGCCTACATGTAAACTGAAGTGAAGTGTCTCTTGCTGTTCTCTCTGTCCTTTTCCAATGCTATAGGACATAACGCCATTCTTTATTGTATTCGAATATGTCACAGTTGCCTGTGTATCCGAATCCACTCCAATATTGTTTGCAAGCCTTAATTCCTGCGCTACTTTTTTGTATGCAACAGTTGTAGTAATAACGGATGCATCCGCATCATCTACTCCTACGATATCATCATTATCTGTCATAACATGATAGGTATTGCCATTGTAAAGCGCACTGCTTCCCTGGGAAATTCTGGCTGTGATGGATTCAATCGAAAGAACATTCTTATCGACATTCACATCACTTCCATCTTCGTTTGCAACTGTATACTGTATACCATCTATCGTAACCAGTTCACCTGCTTGCGCACTTGCGATAGATGCCTGCACTTGTGCAGCATCTGTTGTACCAATTGTGTACTGTTTGCCTCCGATTGTGATGGTATCGCCAATTTTAAGTTCTGCTAAATTAAATGTAGCTGTTGTTGCACCTTCAAGAAGCGCTCCCTCAATTCCGGCATCTTTCGCATTCAAATACTTCTTTACTCTGTCTGCGTCACCTTTTAACAGATAAATTTCGTTGAATTTTGTAGTTTCTGCTACACGGTCAACTTCTGTGAGAAGCTGTGTCACTTCATCTTGTATTGTCTGCCTGTCAGAAAGAGACATTGTGCCGTTTGCAGCTTTTACTGCCAACTCATTCATACGTTGTAACATATCATGAACTTCAGTCAATGCACCCTCAGCCGTCTGTACTGCGCTAATACCATCTTCTGCGTTGGTTGAAGCCTGTGTAAGACCTCTAATCTGCTTTCTCATCTTTTCTGAAATTGCAAGTCCTGCTGCATCATCTGCTGCGCGGTTTACCTTATATCCTGAAGACAGTTTTTCTGCTGATTTTGCTAAACTTCCTGTTGTGATTCCTAACATTCTGTTTGAGTTCATTGCTGTAAGATTGTGCTGTACTACCATAAAATTACCTCCTTGTGTTGGCTGACTATGACAGTGTCATAGTTCTCGACGAATCCTTTCGTCACCCTTAACATCTTCTATTTCTATATTCAATTTTTTTCATCTATGACCGGAAATTAAAGATTCCATTTTTCGGCATCCACTCTTATATCTCCCCGGTTTAATAATCCGCAGCCCACATGATACTCATGTCTGCATACAGAGTTATTAACAAATGTTATTTAACCAAACACAAGTAAGTAATCATCACTCCTTATTTTATTATCTATAATTATATGCAACCTTTTACATCAACTTTTTATCTTTGATGTTTATGTAACTTTTGCTTTACACACTATATATCGGCTAAATTTTCATACACTTTAGTCTTTTGTCAGAAAATTTATCAAATTGAGCAGAAAAGATTTCTCTTCTCTACTCACCGCGCGACCCGTGCGCCGCATAGCGGCATGTTTCCGCTGCACAGGTCTGTGCATAAAAAAAAGAAAAACGAATGAAAATAATTGCTTTTCCACTCGTTTTCCATAAAATAAATAACTTTTATTCCTGTTCCTGGCTGTCCAAAATTCTTTTTCTCTCAGATGCACATTCTTCAAATTTTTCTCTGAATGCCCATGCCATATCTCCATTTCCCATTTCCATATAGATATTAATAATATACTTATAGCATTCCAGCAAATCATCCCCCAATGTATCTGCATCAGGAAGAATTGAGGTCTTGATAAACAGCACCAGCGCTTTCAATGTATTCCCACTCTCACGCAGTACTACCGCATGTGTATAGTTAAACTTCGCGGAGCTGCACACTGGCGCATACTGTTCCATCAGTTTCAGCGCATCTTCCTTGCGCCCCGTCTGCAAGTAAAGAGCAGCCAGCATTCTGATTCCAATTTCGACATAAGCGTATTCAACATTATGATTCAGTTCCAGCATTTTCTCATACATCGCAATTGCTTTGTCATTGTTTCGAAGAACTCTCTCTGATTGTGCAGTCTGAAAATACATATAGGGGTTATCGGGTTCGCTTTCAATCGCATGATACAAAAGCGCTAAATTTCGTTCATTTTTCTTTACCATTTCCTCTCTTGACAATGCGTAGCCATGATGAACCACCTCCATTGGAAGCAGAAAATCAATCATCTCATCACCTTTTTTTTCTTCCTCCATATAGGTTATCTGCTCATGGACAGGCTGCACAAACCGATAATATCGTCTGTCATAAAATCGAACAACATCATCTGATGCGATTACTTTTCTATCGTTGACGATTGTCAAGTTTTTCAGGCGAATGGTACCAACATATCGCGGATATTTCCGCATCAATCCCTGCAGTTCTTTGACATTGATACTGTTCACATATTCATCACAATCCAGTATTAGAATCCAGGTGTATGTGGCATTCGCCACACAGAAATTCCTTGCTGCACTAAAGTCATTGACCCATGCAAAATCCAATACCTTATCTGCATATTGCGCGGCAATTTCTTTGGTTCGGTCTGTTGAGCCTGTATCTGTCACTACAATTTCAAAGCCATATGGTTTGAGTCGTTTGAGGCATTCCTCAATATGCTTTTCTTCATTTTTTGCAATAATACAGACGGAAATAGGTATTTTTGACATGTGAACCTCCTCTTTTTTGAATGTATTTGACAATACCAGAGGGGAAGCCTGAAAAACCAGCTTCCCCTCTGTATATATTATAAATGGATAGTACCAATAGTACCAAATTTAATTATCCACTTCCTATATCAGGCGATTAGCCTAACAGTGACAGTACGCCCTGATTTGCCTGGTTAGACTGTGTAAGCATTGACTGACCTGCCTGTGCAAGGATATTGTTATTTGAATACTTCACCATTTCAGTTGCCATATCGGTATCACGAATCTGGCTCTCTGCTGCTGTTGTATTCTCTACTACGTTATCCAAGTTGTTGATTGTATGCTCTAATCTGTTCTGAACAGCACCGAGTAATGAACGCTGTGCGGATACTTTCGCTACTGCCTCTGCGATTGCGTCAATTGCATATGTAGCAGATGCTCCGGAATCATCCTTTACATTCAAGCCTCTGATACCAAGTCCAGATGTGCTCATTGTATCAATTCTAACCGTGATCTTGTTGGTCATGTCTGCGTCTGCGCCTACATGCAGACTGAAATTCAATGCTTCTTTCTGCTGATATGTTCCCTTCGTAATTGTGAAGCTTACCGTTGATAATGACGCATTGTCTGCTCCTGCAACTGTTGAAACATGTGTCACTTGCTTATCAAGATAGCTTGTTGTTGTATCCGTTCCGATTGCGTTTGCATTGGTCAATGCCTGCTGAATCTTCTTGTAAGCAGCTGTTGTTGAAATAACTGTCGCATCAACATCATCAATACCATCGAACGTTGTGCCTTCCTTTTTTGTGGCATCATAGCGGTCTCTCATCGCATGGAATGTCTTGCCATTGTAAACCGCTGTGCTTCCTTCTTTGATCTTAGCTGTAATAGAGGCAATCTCAAGAACATTCTTATCTACATTTACTTCGCTCTTATCTGCTGCCACAGTATACTGAATGCCGTCTAATGTAATCACTTCTCCAGCCTGCGCAACACTGATAGAACCAACTATCTTGCTTGTATCTTTTGTGCCGATGGTATATTCTGTGCCGCCGATTTTAATGGTATCGCCAATTTTGAGCTTATTCATCACAAACGTAGCGGATGTAGCGCTTTCTGTCATAAGACCCTCAATACCTGCGTCCTTTGCAGAAGCATATTTTGTCACATAATCTGTATCGCCCTTCAACAAATATGTCTCGTTGAACTTTGTTGTCTCTGCTACACGGTCAATTTCTGTCAGAAGCTGCTGAACTTCATCCTGCACCGTCTGTCTGTCTGAAAGAGACATTGTGCCGTTTGCTGCCTTAACTGCCAGTTCGTTCATACGCTGCAGCATATCGTGTACTTCTGTCAAAGCACCTTCTGCTGTCTGTACTGAACTGATACCATCTTCTGCGTTCAAAGATGCCTGTGAAAGACCTCTTATTTGTTTTCTCATTTTTTCGGAAATTGAAAGACCTGCCGCATCATCTGCTGCTCTGTTTACTTTGTATCCAGAAGACAGCTTCTCAGCTGATTTTGATAATGTTCCCTGAGTGATGCCTAACATTCTGTTAGAATTCATTGCTGTAAGATTGTGCTGTACTACCATAATTTTACCTCCTTGTGTGAACACTATGACATATAAAGATTTGAATATCACAGTGCTAATGGGCAACTCCTTTTACCCACGGCAATTCCGTTTGCCTGTTTTTAAGTTACGTTTTAGATTTGTCTGTAACTGTACTATCCATTGCAAGTTACTTTTAATTTGTACTAATCCATATTTTGTACTATCCTGTACATTTTCCTATATTCAGTTGTTTGTAAGCTCTGTTCTTGTTGCTTACACTATATATATCGGAACACTTTTCAAATACTTTATACTTATTCTGAAAATTTTTTATTTTTTTTGAATTTTTTGAAAAATAAGGTAAATTTACATAATTATTTGACAATAATATATCTATCCATTTTACGCTTGTACGCTATTGTTTGTTAATGTTATAATGAAAACATAAATACAGTCGCTGCTTCCGCAGCAATATGGAGGTCTTTCAAATGATAACAAAGCTCATATGTACCATAACTTATATCGTTTTCTCGCTGCTTATCTTTATGGCATCCAATTTCTGGATTCTTAAGGAAGTTGTCGGATATGCTGGCGTTTTTATTCTATTCTTTCTTATTATAAACTGTTTCCCAACATTGAGTCTTCCTGCAACAAAGCATCTTAGAACCTGCGCCAAGGGAAATGCCTTACTCATCGAGTTTCTTGGTTCCTCAGCGCTATCCATCATTCTATTTATACTGGGTTTCACAAATCAATTGCCGATAGACAATATCTTTGCAGCCCCTAAGTTATGGATTATTAACACTATTCTTTCTATTATATTAGAAGCAATCGTATTTTGGAATGGTATGCTGCGCATATTCTTTTCCTCAAAACAGCTCGGCATAAAGCTTCGTATTACTGCACTTATCTGCGGGCTTATTCCAGTTGTGCATCTGGTTGTACTGCTTCATATGATAAAGATTGTCTCCTTAGAAATATCAATTGAAAATCAAAAAATACTTACAGACAAAAAACGCCAGCCGCTTCAAATCTGTGCGACAAAGTATCCAATCCTTATGGTTCATGGTGTTTTCTTTCGTGATTTCCAATATTTTAATTACTGGGGACGCATTCCTACTGCTCTCGAAACAAATGGCGCAAGGATTTTTTATGGAAATCATCAATCAGCCGCCTCCATAGAAGACAGCGCACATGAAATTTCTGAAAGGATCCTGAACATTGTTTCGGAGACAGGCTGTGATAAAGTTAATATTATTGCTCACTCCAAAGGGGGACTTGACTGCAGATATGCGCTTCATATTCCTGGCATTGCAGAGCATGTGGCAACGCTGACAACTGTCAACACCCCCCATCGTGGTTGTGAATTTGCTGATTATCTTCTTACAAAGGTTCCTCAATCCGAACAGCAAACCATTGCTGCAACCTATAATGCAGCGCTAAAAAAACTTGGTGATCCTAACCCAGACTTTCTTTCTGCGGTAAAGAATCTTACTTCTTCATTCTGCCAGGAATTTAACAAAAATGTTTCCAATGTTCCAGATGTCATCTATCAGAGTATTGGTACAAAACTCAACAAAGCGTCTGGCGGACGTTTTCCTCTCAACTTTACATATCATCTTGCCAAATATTTTGACGGACCAAATGATGGACTCGTTGGTGAAAAATCTTTTCCATGGGGCGACGATTTTCAAATGCTCACCGTAAATGGTCCTCGTGGAATCTCACATGGCGATATGATTGACCTTAACCGCGAAAATATACCTGAATTTGATGTTCGGGAATTCTATGTACAGCTCATAGCCAATTTAAAACAACGTGGATTTTAATTCCTTTCTTTCATTCACATTTATTGAGATCCTTTCTCCAAAATATGCTCCCAACTTAGAGAATCCTCTATGTTTGGAGCATATATTTATCTGATTAAAAATATATTTAAAAAAAATGTACTCTCGGAGTCTCTTTGTGCTTTGTATTGTGAGAAGATTTTGGGTCAGATGTTCATTTATTAATGATGCATACATAGAACGCACGATCATTCAACGTGTGAAACGCTGGTGGAAAATCAACTGCAACAGCAAGTACAAGGAAAATTCTGGGTGTAAAGAAAAGTATTTGAAAGGATTTTTATGCAAAATAAGAATAACAAAAACATGAAACAATCCACAAAAAGAGCGTGGAAACAGCATCTATATGAGATTGTTGAATATTTACAGGAAAAATGTATATCCAAGAAAGCAATGACACTAGGGGCTGCTGTATTGATGCTTGTTGGCCTTTTAGGAGTACGTTATCGGATTTCCGGAAGCCTGATACCTGCAAGTTCGACGGTAGGCGGAAAGGCTCTCCCAATATACTGTGTACAAACGGAAGAGCCCAAAATTGCACTGACATTCGACGCCGCTTGGGGAAATGAAGATACCCAAAAAATTATGGAAATTCTAAAAAAACATAATATTAAAGTGACCTTCTTTATGACTGGTGGGTGGGTAGACAGATGGGCATATCATAAACAACATTTTTGCTTGTTTTATCACATTTTACAGACAGGTAATCAATACTTTTTAAGAAATCAAGGTATACATCCAATCGTTTTTCAAAAACCTTTATCTGCTCAATATGCGAACACATAATTGGAATTTCTATCCCTTTTTCTGTTTCATCTTGAAAGATTGTTCTAACTTTATTTAATCGTGCATACAGTGCTTCATTCTCTTCGCTCTTTTCCTGCATTTTAATCTTTTTTGCGTTGAGCAAAGTTATCTGTTCCGTTATATTTTCTATTTTTGTGGAATAATCATGTTTGGTAATTGTTCCATCTAATAAAAAGTCCATAAGTGTATCTTTTTTCTGATTGAGCTTTTCTATCTGCGCTTGGATATCCTCAATATTTTCTTTACTGTCTACATTTATAAGGGATTCATAAATTTTTCCTATCGCATTACTTAATACTTCCTCTTTCTTCTCTTTTGCGATTAATTGATTTCCTATTTTTCGTACTAAGGATAGTATTTCATCTTCTTTTAGATTTAAGGAGGTACACTTCATTCCTGTCTTTTCTCTGACTTTACCAGAGCGGGCACCTTCACTACAATACCAATAAATTCCTTGCTGCCGCTTGTTTCTCCAATATTTCGATCCGCATTCGCCGCATATTATCTTGGAGGAAAGCATATTATTTCCTTTATTGATACCCACATTATGCGTTCTGTCTACCGTTTTTCTTCTGTTTATCTGCATGTTTGCTTTTTCCCATAAATCATTATCAACAATTTGAGGCACCAAACCTTCTCTATAGATCCATTCACTTTTGGGATTCTTTATTATTTTTTTTGCTTCAAAATCAAAATGTTCTTTATTCATTACTGCAATTCCTTTGTAAAGTGGATTCTTTACAATATCACGTATTGTATTCTCCGATAATGTCTTGCCATTTCTGTTTCTTATACCATTTTCTCTAAGTATTCTTGCTACTACACGTCCGCCAAATCCATCAGCAAATAATTGATATATTTGCTTTATCATCTTTGCTTCATTTTCATCCATTAAAATTTCACCGTTGATATTTTTGAATCCCCATGTACGATTTGTAATAATTGGCTTCCCTTTTTCCTGCCTTCTTTTCTTGGCAGCATTTCCTTTTTTGCTCAAGTCCCGGCTGTATTCTTCTGCCATCATTGCCTTTATACCAAAAATAAATTTATCTTTTGGATCAAAAAATGTATTTTCGAGATACAAATACAATCTCTTCTGATTCTGTACAATCTCATTCAAAAATATGTACCAGTCCATTGTATTCCGCTGCAGCCGTGACTGATCTTTAACTACTATTATATCAAATTTATCTTTCTTTATATCATCGAGCATTCTAAGATACTCATTTCTTTTCTTTGCCTGTGTGCCTGTTATTCCTTTATCTATATATTCATCAACCAAAATCCACCCTTTGGCTTTGATGACATCCCGATTTTCTTCAATTTGTTTTTCTATTGCATTCAATTGTTCTTCTTCCTCAGTACTTACTCTTGCATAAAATATGGCTCTTAATTCTTTTTCTCTCATATACTCTCCTAACTAAATTTATACAAAACTGTATGGTATTCCTCTTCTGTAATTATATCATTCTTTCTCATGACTTCCAATAAATACTTAATGACTGCCTCTTCATCTTCTTTTGAAATTGTAGAAAGTTCATCCTTCATGCATAATTCCTTATTGGAAAAAGCCTTTTTACTATTATATTCAGGAAAGTATCTTTTATTTATAATAAAAGACCTGTATGTATATTCATTTGACACATGACATTTACTTTTATATTACTTATAAATTTCATCTTCTTTCTTATTTATTTTTGATAAAATATATCATTCACACACAATAACAGGGCAGAGATATTATAGATGCTCCCTGCCCCACAATAATCAATTATTCAATTCTTCCTGATACTTCTTAATAAATTTCTCAAGCACACATGTACATACAGCGGCAATTCCATGACAAAAACTTGTTTCATTTTCATCGTCGGGAAATGTTTCTTCTAGCGTTTCTTTCAATATCCTTTTTATTTGTTCATCTGATAAATTCTTTATGTCAACACCCCCCTCCTGTCTCACTCTATGGTACTGTAATTTATGGAACCTTAACGCGATGGACGCTGAGCACCTCTCTTAATTGATTCCTGATACAACTTTTTGGAGGTATATTTAAAAGACTTTTCTAACAGTACCTTTAATTCAGGCAGTGCATTTTTATCAACATTTCCCTCAACTTTCAAAAGACTGTCATAATAATTAGTTACATTTGGCTGTATATTTATGTTTTTCACACTTTCAGGTACCGATGGTTTTGGTACTGCAAACTGGTCTGGTATTGTAGTGGGTGCTATTGGGAAGTTTTGTGCCATATATTTATACAGGTTCGGGAAAAACTCGTTGTGTTTTTGTCCTCAGTCATTGATGAATAGCCAAACTTTTCAAAGAGTTCTACGGCTTTTGCCATATTCTCTTTGATTACCTGGTTGACATCCTCTTCTGATACAACAGCGGTTGTTTTTGGCATCAAGTCCAAATCAGAACCATCGGTTGTTGTTCCAGCCCCACTATAGAATTCTTTGAGCTTCTCAAGTGTATCATTTACACTGTCTGTTGAAGTCTTATATATCTCTGTTGCATTATCAATGGTGTCTTTGTATTCCTTCATGATTTCTTCCAAAGACTTTGTGGAATTATTGAGGCTGTCTTCAAGAGAAGCAGCAAATTCATCCAGTGCATCAATCTGTAGTTTGTAGGTATGTTCGTCCTTGGTTTCCTGTAAGGATTTTTCCTTTTCTTCAAGCTCTGCCTTTAACTGCGCAAGTTTTGCTTTTGCAGCGGCATCGGTACTGTCTGACAGGTTTTCAAGGGCGTCTATCTGCGCTTTGATGCTGTCAATCTCTTTCTGCCCATTCTTGATATTCTTGTCATAGTCTGCATATTCCTTTTTGGCAGCAAGCGCCTTCTTCCTTACAAGCATTACACTCTTTACGCTCCAAACCCTTTTTACTCAATATCCACCACTCTCCTTTAATATTTATTTCTCTAAACTACGCTGATTTTGTCTTTTAATAATAAATACACTTTTTAAAACTGCTTTTCCCATTTGTGGAGAAACTTTTTTCTTGTAATTATTACTTCTCTATACATTCTCCATTCAGTAACGAAATTTTTTGAATACTTTTCATCACAAATGTAGAAGTATATTAGTTTAGGCATTTTTCTATTTCAATTATCAGAGCGCACTTAATAAAGCCTTATTTTTTGTAAAAATTTATAAGGGTTAATATCTACTTCTATTTATTTTTAAAGTTTTCCACAAGCTATAACTTCTTATGGAATTTACTATTGAAAACATTGCAGAAAAAACGCACAGAATACCTTGAAATTAATTCATGGATATGTAATAATGATTTAAGCGCAGTTCTGCGTTTTGGTTTACAAAGACCTGTCTATCAAAGGTGCGCCAACACCGCTTGTATGATTAGATAGGTCTTTTTTTGTTTTCTTGAAGATAAGTATAGAACATATGATTGTATTTGTCAATATAAGAACCGAATATTCATTCGGAATACTTGTTTGTGTTTTGTGGTAAGATTGGAAATTGGCATACAAAAAACTTATCTTTTGTCCGTTCATAATTCTGTTCCCTGATCTTGTGAATATCCTCAATCGTAAAATCAGGACTGATAATTGGTCTTGCAATCATATCAATTCCTCTACTGTGAGACATTTTAGCTCCTTAAACTGTTTTAACTGTTTATCATTCGTCAGAAACAAATCACATCCAGACAGACATGCAACTGCCAACTGCAAAGCATCCATTGCCTTAAACCCTCTATATTCAGCTCGTATTTGTGCTGCTTTTTTCGCAATTTCCTGATTTATTTCCACAATTTCCATATCAGTTGTTGCTATTAAGCGGTTAAACATATCTATCAAGGAATAGTCTTTATTTCTATAGGGAAATACAAAATACTCTTCCATAGTGATTACAGATGATACAAATTTTCTGTCATTATCATATCCATATTTAAAAAATGACTTTACCTTTTCATGATATTGTTGATTGTTGACATCTTTTTCGATGAAATATATAAACGGTGATGTATCAACAAAAGCTTTCTTAAAGTCTATCATTTTCACGCATCTCCTTCATATATTCATCAACATTTTTTCCGCGCTCACTCGGAATAACAAAACTATCCCAATCAACAGAAGCTTTTGTTGTTTTCTTTTGAGGATGATTTAACAAGGTAACAACAACCTCTGCTCCGTCATATTCTCTTATATCATCATCTTCAATGACAACTGTATTCCCTTGTACAATTCCTTTTACTGCTGCTAACACAAGAATACCTCCTTAATCAATATATTTGATTTAACCCTTTATTATTGGATATTATATCATTTCTATTCTTCTTTTTCAATCAACATAGACAAACAAAAAAATAGCATCCCACCGCCTAAAGTGAATGCTACTTCTTTTATAACATAATTAACTCACTGAGGGCAATCGGAAAATCAATTCCGATCACTTCTAAATAGATTATACACTGACCGTTTGTTATATGCAAGCGGTCTTCTAAATTTTTATACCTCTCCCAAGTATCTACTTATCCCATTTAATGTTGCTCATTTAGGTTATCCTTTTTGCAATTACAAATAAACAGTTGTATACACTCTCAGTATTCTTCTTTGTCCTTCTGAATAGCTTCTACAGTTTTCAATAATCTCCCGTACATCTTTTCTATGTAAAAGTCCAAAATCATCAGCCAATATTTCCAACTCTTTTTTATCCTGTTTACTTATTTTCTTTAAAGCTAATTCTTTTTTCGCTCCTAATGTTGGGCTGCTTCTTCCCATTCTCCTATTCCATCCCACTCTCTGTTTTTCGCTCTACAAGCAAATCTTCCATATGCATATCAAACAGTCTGCTTAGTCTATACAGGTTATCTACAGAAGGAAGTGTTTGTCCACTGTCCTCCCATACGATATCGCCGTTTCCGTCAAGCATAATTTCCCCGTCTGAATCTTTGACCTTTGCACGGTATGTAATAATGGGGGCTTCCACCGATATTGTGATCTTGTAGCTCCCATATCTAAATTTCATAAGCGTGGTACTCCTTTGTAACCCGTCTACAACCCACATCTGGGAATTTTCCTCCTGACCTAATATGACAGGTGGTATATAACCATCATTTAAAACTGTAATAATCAGTTCGTTCATCATGGC
>CAJUKA010000014.1 GCA_910586585.1 uncultured Lachnospiraceae bacterium | reverse complement strand
CTATCGCCCCTCATTTCTATTTTATCTTGTTTGTACCCCTTGTACACCGATGTTTCGGCTACCGAAAGATAAGGGATATTAAGGTGTCGGATGCCCAGCAGTGGATTATGAAGCTGCATAATGACGGTAAAGGATACAGCACGATTACAAGTGTCAGGGGTGTTATAAAGCCAGCTTTTCAAATGGCATATAATGAGGACATTATCCGCAGGAATCCATTTGATTTTAAGCTGGTAGACGTTGTACCAAACGATTCGCAGAAACGTATCGCTATGACAGAGGAACAGCAGGAACTATGGATGAGTTTTATCCGTGAGGATAAAACCTACTGTAAGTATTATGATGAATTTGTCGTGCTGTTGGGAACAGGAATGCGTGTCAGTGAATTTTGTGGCTTGACAAAAAATGACCTTGATTTCCAAAATCGAAAAATCCGTGTTGACAAGCAGCTTGTCAGGGAACGGGGCGGAAAATATTATGTGGAAAAAACAAAAACAGAGTGCGGATGCCGTTTTATCCCGATGACAGAGGAAGTGTATCACAGCTTGAAGAATATCCTTGCCAACCGTCCGAAATTGAATACAGAAGCAATCATAGACGGTTACAGTGGTTTTCTTTTGATTGACAAAGACAATCACCAGAAAGTGGCACTACATATTGAGAACGAGATGCGGTGGGCAATGAAAAAGTATAAGAAGTTGTATCCGGATAAACCATTGCCACACATTACGCCCCATGTATTCCGTCATACATTCTGCACCAACATGGCAAATGCAGGAATGGACATTAAGACCTTGCAGTATGTAATGGGACATTCTGATGTAGGGGTTACACTGAATGTTTATACTCATGCCAGCTATGACCGTGCGGCGGAGCAGATGGCAAAGATTTTAGACTTCAAAGAAAAAGAAACAGATATACATGAAAAACGGAGAAAATCAGGTTGAGAAAATACATTAATCTGCTACACCAATTACTACACCATTTGCCCGTAAATTTGCGTAGATTTATAACGAATTGCACAGATTAAGGGTAAAAAGCCAAAAATGAAAAAAGCGCCAGAAAGCTTGAAAAATCAAGGCTTGAAGGCTTATGAAGGGATATAAAAGATATGATAAAAATTTTTTTCGTCTGCCACGGCAATATCATTAATAAATTGTAACAGTTTACCTTCGGCTTTGTTACAGGCATCAAGCCATGCATAATCTCTTCTTGATGGCTTGATGCAACAAATTTGTAACAGTTCAGCCATACCCATTCATAAGTTGACGGGTTGTACATTCTGACAATAGATTTAGGCTATTTCCGACAACTTATTTCATGATGGGCGTCCGCCCTATAAAATTGAATATACAAAATACCTTGTGTGAGCAAGCTCATAACAGCGTTTTGTATATCCAATTTTGCATGGCTGGACGGTTACACAAATTTTATTATAATACACAAGATGGTTTCTTTTTGACGTTTTTTGGTGTATGATAGAAAAACAGTGGTCATTATATTGGTTCATCTGCCAAATTGAACACAATAACCAAGAGAGGAGAAGAAGATACAAAGATAAAAATGATGAATAAATTTGTACTAAGACAGTCAATCATATTGTTTCTGGCTGCTTTGATTTGGGGTTTTGCATTTGTGGCGCAAAGCGTAGGGATGGATTATGTGGAACCCTATACATTTATTGTGGGCAGAAATATTGTTGCGCTGTTTGTATTAGTTCCCTGTATTGCTGTTATGGATAAATGCAATCGTAAAAAAGGCGAAAAAGAAAAAATTACGAAAAACGGCAAAAAACGGTTGGCGATTGGTGGAATATGCTGCGGAGCCTGCCTTTTTGCGGCAAGTGCGTTTCAACAGATTGGAATAAAAGAAACATCTGTTGGAAAAGCTGGATTTATCACAGCAATGTATATGGTATTTGTTCCGATTTTAGGGATTTTTCTGAAAAAGAAGACAGGGCTGAAAATATGGATTGCAGTTGTGTTGGCATTGGTTGGCATGTATTTGCTGTGCCTTACAAGAGGAGATTTTTATTTACAAAAAGGAGATCTTTATATTTTGGTCAGTGCAGTGATATTTGCCATTCAAATTTTGGCGATAGACCATTTTACCCTGTTAGTAGATGGCGTGAAGCTTTCTTGTGCACAGATATTAACCAATGCTGTGCTTGGAACGATTATGATGTTTTTGTTTGAGCAGCCAAAGATAGAGAATATATTTGCGGCATGGCTGCCGATTGTGTATGCAGGCGCACTTTCAAGCGGTGTAGGATATACATTCCAGATTATCGGACAGAAAGGAATGAATCCAACCGTTGCTTCATTGATTTTAAGTTTGGAATCGGTGATTTCAGTATTAGCTGGCTGGCTGCTTTTGCACCAGATACTTACAGTAAGAGAGATGGTTGGCTGTGTGCTGGCTTTTGCAGCAATTATTATCGTTCAACTGCCGGATCGCATTCGGAAATAATCAATAAAAATTTCATTATGGTCCACTTTGTTCTAGTAACATTTTTTCTTGTTGTTGGCATTTATTTCCTCTTGAGTCTCTTGAAATTATTCTGTAAATATTTTATAATTTGATTGTTAAATGAGACTTTTAGGGGGATATATTGATGAAAAAATCAAAAAAAGTTTCCATTATAGTGACCATTTCGATTATGATGTTTCTTGTCCTTACGACTGCATTTACGATTAACAATGTGATTACCTGTAAAGTCGTGGAAGGCGAAATTGTAAGAATTGCAGGAATTACAGTATCAGAAGCCAAAACAGAGATTGTAGAGCTGATAAAAACGATAACTGCTGTCAGTATGACGTTGGGAATTGTTACATTGATAATATTAGGGGTAGCGATGGAGTTTCTGGTAGTGAGACCTTTGAAAAGATCTGTAACAGAGATAGATAGAATCGCACAATACGATTTGACAGAAGGCGATATGGCAGACATTCGTGCTATGACAGCACGAAAAGATGAGATAGGAAGTATCAGCAGAAATCTTGTATTACTGTATGAGAATTTACATAATATTGTTGAACAGATTGCGCAGTCCGCAGGGACACTTTCCAATAATTCCGGCACCTTGTCTGAACAGATTATGCAGATTAAGCATTCGGCAGATGAAATAAGCACGACGATGAATGACCTGAGCAATGCGGCGATGTCGCAGGCAGGTGAGGCTACAACAAGCGCAAATGAGGCAGCAAAATTAGATAAGTTAATTATCCGAAATATTGACGACACAGAGAATCTTAGAGCAAATGCAAATGAAATGGATAGAGTGAAAAATAATGGTCTTATGGCAATTAAGGATTTGATAGACAAAACCATGAAAAGCCGTGACAGTATCCTTGCTGCAAAGGAAGCAATGCAGCAAAACAATGAGCAGGCGCAAAAGATTGAACTGACAAGCCAGAAAATTAATGATATTGCAGACCAGACAAATCTGCTATCACTGAATGCGGCAATTGAAGCGGCAAGAGCAGGAGAAGCAGGAAGAGGCTTTGCAGTCGTTGCGGAGGAAATTCGTTCACTTGCAGAAGAAACGAATAGCCTGACAGGTGAGATAGCAATTATTATACAGGAGCTTCTTGAAAAAACATCTGATGCGACCCAAAATATGGAAATCATGGAGAAAATTTTTGAACAACAGGAGCATAGCGTAGGAGAGACAAGGGAAAACTTTATTCAGATTGAACAATGTCTTGAAAGTGTGCAGACAAGTATTCATAAGCTTTACGAGTCAAGCAATGATATGGCAGACAGCAAAAAAATAATTGTGGATATGATAGAAGGAATTTCAGCAGTATCTCAGCAAAATGCGGCAGGCAGTCAGGAGGTGCTTGCTTCCATGGAAACACAAGACAGCGTGATTGCAGATATTGCGGGAATGGCACAGAATTTGGCAGCATTGGCGGAGGAGCTTTCACAACAGGCAAATCAGTTTGCGTATTAATTGCTGTCCGCAGGAACAGATGATGTGTTATGACAGTCAATATTATCAGGGATATCGTATATTATTTTTGTGAAACAGGGAAACGAAATCCAAAATATAATTGAATTGATGACCAATAGGCATAATAAGAAAGGAAAATGAAATGAAAAAAGAAAATTTATGGCTTGGTTATACCCAAGCCGACAAAGAACAGTTAAATGACGTCTGTGAGCGCTACAAAAAATGCCTTGATGAAGGCAAAACAGAGCGTGAGTGCGTGGCGCTTGCAGTAAATATGGCAAAAGAAAAAGGCTATAAGGAATTGTACAGTACCATTGAAAAAGGGGAGCAGATTGCAGCAGGCGACAAACTCTATGTAGTACAAATGAATAAGAGTATTGCACTTTTTCAGATTGGAAACAAACCTGTATCACAGGGAATGAGAATACTTGGCGGGCACATTGATTCCCCAAGAATTGATATCAAAGCCAATCCGCTGTACGAAAAGGAAGGATTTGCATATTTTGACACACACTATTATGGCGGTATCAAGAAATATCAATGGACAGCGGTTCCTTTGGCAATTCATGGAGTCGTTGCTAAAAAAGATGGTACAACCATAACCGTTTGCATTGGTGAAAAAGAAGATGATCCCGTATTTGTTATTACGGACTTGCTTGTTCATCTAGCTGGAGAACAGATGACAAAAAAGGCATCAGAGGTTGTAACAGGAGAAAATCTAGATCTTTTAATAGGAAACTGTCCGCTTGAAAAGGAGGGCGATCTGGACAAAGAGGAGAAAGAGACACTGAAAGCGAATGTACTCAAAATTCTTGCAGATACCTATGCTTTGGAGGAAGAGGACTTTTTATCCGCAGAACTTGAAATTGTTCCGGCAGGAAAAGCTAGAGATTTAGGCTTTGACAGAAGCATGGTTCTTGCATATGGACAGGATGACAGAATTTGTTCCTTTACTTCCCTTTTCGCGATGCTGGATGTTGCAGAGGAGGTAACAGATAGTACACTTTGCTGTCTGCTTGTTGACAAGGAGGAAATCGGAAGTGTAGGCGCTACCGGAATGGAGTCGCGTTTCTTTGAGAATGCAGTTGCAGAGCTTATTGCAGCAATCGAAAAGGATTCGCAGCTTTTGGTGCGCCGCGCATTGGCAAATTCAAGTATGCTCTCATCTGATGTCAGCGCAGGTTTCGATCCACTATACGCAGATGCATTTGAGAAAAATAACTCTGCTTTTCTGGCAAAGGGTATTACATTTAATAAATATACAGGGGTGCGCGGAAAAAGAGAATCGAATGATGCCAATGCAGAGTATATTGCAGAACTTAGAAAAATTATGGATGACGCAAACGTTGCATACCAGTTTGCTGAGCTTGGAAAGGTTGACATGGGCGGCGGCGGAACCATTGCCTATATTATGGCAAACTATGGCATGAACGTGATTGACAGTGGTGTAGCAGTGCTCAATATGCATGCACCGTTTGAAGTCAGCAGCAAGGCAGATATCTATGAAGCAGTAAAAGGTTATACAGCATTTTTAAGAGGCTGATAGTTCAAGATAGGGATTAAGAAAAGAGGTTGAAGAAGTTATTCTTCAGCCTCTTTTCTTGTATAGAAATAATATAAACAGACAGGTAGTTCAAAAGTGCAACGCCAGTTTTTCGCGCTGCTCTTTTTGGGTATATAAATTTAGTATGGAAAATTTTTACAGGAACCAATTTGGATATTGACTTTCCCTTTATGTGTAAAGTTTATAATGAAACTAACAGATTAGCAGATTTTGGAAGATGCGAACAAGCGGAGGTTGTGATGGGAGCAAAAATTGATACGCAGGTGTTTTATGATACATTGGACAGTTTGTATGAAAAGAAAGAGATGGAGCGTGTAGAGCCTTATATGCTTGAGACTTTGGCAAGGGCTGGGGAGCTTCGGGATTTGGAGGGGATTGTTTCTGTCTGTAATGAACTGGGCGGTCTATATCGCGCCATGAGGCGTACAGAGGAAGCTCTTTGGACCTACGAAAAAGTGCTGGAGGGACTTGAACAGTTGGGCATGAAGGGAACACGCAATTATGCGTCGGCATTAATCAATCTGGGAAATGTACATATTGCCCGAAAATCGTATCAAAAAGCCTATGATATTGATCGTCAGGCTCTGGAAATACTCGAAAAACAGAATGGCGAACCCTATCAGATAGCTGCTTTATGCAACAATATGAGCGCTGCGCTTCGGGAGTTAGGACTCATAAAAGATGGCAAGCGTATGGCAGAACGGGCGATACAGATTATCAGACAAATGCCGGAGTTTACAAATGAGCTGGCTACCTCCTACACAAATCTGGGACAGGCGCAGGCTAGGGAATATGATTATTCGGACGCCAGAAAAAATCTTTCATATGCGCTGCAATTATATGAAAGCTGCAGCGGAGACAAAGATATTCATTATGCAGTTGCAGTATATGCTCTTGCAGGTGTGAACGAGGCGGAAGGGCGTCATGAAGAGGCTGAACAAAAATATATGCAGGCTGCCAAACTGATAGAGAGAGATTTTGGACATACCTGTGATTATATGCAGGTTATGGAGGATTTGGAAAGGATTAGAAGGAATGGAGGGAAAGAGTGAAAGGAATAGAACTGTCCAGAGAATTTTATGAATTGTATAAGGAACAGCTATTTAGCAATGGACTGTATTTTATGCGCGAGTATACAGCGGCGGGGCTAGTTGGTGAAGGTTCAGAATGCTATGGATATGACGATGTGCTGTCTCAGGATCATGATTTCGGCCCCGATTTTTGTATTTGGATTCCGGAAATGATCTATCGGGAACACGGCAAGGCGTTTGAGCAGGCATATCATTCACTGCCAAAGATATACCGAGGATATTTAAGAGAAGATTCCAAACAGATGCTAGCTAGGCGCGGCATTATGACGATTGAGGGATTTTATCAAAAATATACTGGGATTCCACATGAGCCAGTTGAGGCCAGGCAATGGTTTCAGATTCCACAGAGTTTTTTAGCAGTTGCGACGAACGGTGTGGTGTTTGAAGATCCATATGGAGAGTTTACACAGAGGAGAAATCGTCTCCTTGCGTATTATCCAGAAGATGTAATCAGGAAGAAGCTGGCGGCAAAAGCTGTAGTAATGGCGCAGGCAGGACAATACAATTATGTACGTTGCTGCAGCAGAGGGGAATGGGAAAGTGCGTATTTGGCCGGAAGCGAATTCGTGAAAGCGGCGCTTTCTGTAATTTACCTGTTAAATAGGAAATACATGCCGTTTTATAAGTGGGCGTTTCGCGGGGCAGAATCGCTGGCAGAGCTGGGACACGCGGTTGTTGATTTGAAGGAGTTTATTCACCTAGAAGACAAGTCAAAGAATGCAGTGCAGAAAAAAAATCTGATAGAGGATATTTGCAATATCGTAGCCTGCGAGCTCAGGAAAAAGGGCTATTCAACCAGTACCAGCGACTTCCTTGAACCGCATGGAAATTCTATTATGAATGGTATTCAGGATGCATACTTGCGCAATATGCATGTTTTGATGGATTCTGATTAGTTGGAGTACAAGAAAAATGAATGAAAGGAAAAGGGTATGGCAGAAAAAAGAGAATACATTTCTAAAGATGAATTGATAAATCAGATTATTTCAGAAGAATATCATATGTTTTCTCAAGTAGAAAATATCGGAGGGCGGGCTTCATGCCAAGATGATTTTGATACCTTTTATATTATGCGGTCGTCTCAACACAGCATTTTTGAAAAAAATACACTGGAAAGTTATTTGAAAGACATCAAAGACGCACAAGCTGCCGAGCGGAATTTGATTGCGGAAAAATATTCCTGGATGATGGAGGAAACCGATCCTGCCTGGTTTGCAGAAAAATTAAAGCCATATTTACCCCAAATCAGTACACAGAAAATGCGTTTGGTGGAACATATGACAACGGTTTTTATGAAGTGTTATGAGTGTGTGAAAACACAGTATCCAAATTTGTTGGCTTCGGGACGCAATCCATACGATAATCAGGAAGGTGCATCTATCCAATTGTATTTTTCTTGTGAACTAAAGACATGGTCAGAGCCGACGTTATCACTGGCTTGTCAGGATATTATTTCACATCTTGAAAAACAGGAAAATCCAGTCGGTATGATTTATGAGAAAATCATGAATTTTTATAGCCATATAATACACAAAGCAGAAAAGGAGATGTAAAGATATGGGAAATGTATATAAAGTAACAGATACCATCTGGTATGTTGGCGTCAATGATTATGTTACGGACTTATTTGAGGGGCAGTATCCAGTTCCAAATGGAATGTCTTATAATTCTTATGTGATTTTGGATAAAAAGGTAGCGGTTGTGGATACAGTAGATATCCGTTTTGGGCAGGAATGGCTGGCGAATCTGAATCAGGCTTTAGGAGGCAGAAAACCAGATTATTTGATTATACAGCATATGGAAATGGACCATGCTGCCAATATTGAGCAATTCATAAAGTATTATCCAGAAGCGATGATTGTCAGCAATGAACAAGCATTTGTCATGATGAAACAATTTTTTAATCATTGTTTTGCGTCAAATCAGTACATCGTAAAAAATGGAGATTCCCTGATGCTAGGCTGTCATAATCTGACCTTTGTGTTTGCTCCGATGGTGCATTGGCCGGAGGTTATGGTGACATATGATTGCTTTGATAAGCTTCTTTTTTCGGCGGATGGATTCGGGAAATTTGGTTCTCAGGAGGCGAAAGAAGGATGGGATGATGAAGCAAGACGTTATTATATAGGTATCGTTGGAAAATATGGGGAACAGGTACAAAATTTGCTGAAAAAGGCTGCGGGACTGGATATTCAGAAGATTTTGCCGCTACATGGACCAGTTTTAACAGAGAACCTTGGTCATTACCTGGAAAAATATGATATCTGGTCTTCCTACCGAGTGGAAACAGAGGGGATTGTAATCGCTTATACAACCGTATATGGCAATACTAGGCGGGCAGTGGAGATGCTTGCGTATCTTCTGCAGCGCAGAGGCTGTCCGAAGGTGGTAATTCATGATCTGGCGCGGTGCGATATGTCTCAGGCGGTGGCAGATGCATTCCAATACGGCAAACTGGTGCTTGCAACCACGACATATAATGGGGATATATATCCGTTTATGCATGATTATCTACATAGACTGGCAGAACATAATTTCCAGAATCGGACCATTGCTTTGATTGAGAATGGTTCCTGGGCGCCCAATGCATCAAAGGGTATGCAGAATATGCTAAAAGAGTGCAAAGGTTTGAAATATATGAAGAATTCTGTACGGATTTATTCCGCTGTTAGTCCTGATAATGTAAAAGAACTGGATTCTCTGGCAAATGAGCTTTGTAAAGAATACATTGCAGCTTCTCCTGTGTTAGCCAATAAAAATGATATGGCTGCGATGTTTAAAATAGGATATGGGCTTTATGTTGTGACATGCAATGACGGCGTTCGGGATAATGGTTTGATTGTTAATGCAGTGGCTCAGGTCTCTGATATGCCGGAGCGGATTTCCGTATGTATCAATAAAAAGAATTATTCTCATGAGATAATCTATAGAACCGGAAAACTGAATGTCAATATCTTGAGTACAGAGGCGTCGTTTTCCATTTTTAGCAGGTTTGGATTTCAGAGCGGCAGGACGGCTGATAAATTTGCAGGTATAGAAGTTAACAGGACAGATAATGGACTTCCTTTTCTGAAAGAAGGAATTAATGCCGTTATTTCGCTTGAAACGGAACAGTATATAGACTTGGAAAGCCATGGAATGTTCTTGTGTAAGGTTGTTGAGCGCAGGGTAATTTCAGATCAGGAGACAGTAACATACAACTATTATCAGACAAATATAAAACCTAAACCACAGCCAATCGAAAGAGAAGGCTGGGTGTGTAAAGTTTGCGGATATGTTTATGAAGGGGAAGAGCTGCCGGCTGGTTATGTTTGTCCTCTCTGTAAGCATGGAGCTTCTGATTTTGAAAAATTGGGATAGGTTTCCTCTAAAGGAAAAGGGTAGAAAAGCAGGAAAAAACAGAAAACAAAGGATATTTAGAGCAAAATGTATTAAAAAATTAAAAAATCTTGTCTTTTACGGAAATTTAGAGGAAATAAAATTTGTGAATTATGCACAAAAAAATAAATAAAAAAAGGTAAAATAAGCAAAATTGACTTTGACCGATAGGGAAATGATAAGCTTATATTGAAGTAAATAATGTAATTATTCCATATCAAACAGTAATTCAGTGGTGTACTTTCGGAGTTTCTTTGTGCCTGATTTTGTGAAACAGATGTGCATACGACAGTTCCTTAGATACAAAGGCAGGTGCAGGAGAGATTCTGAGAGTACCTAGTAAAAGAAAGGAGGAAACAATGAGATATTATGGCGAGGAAGCTTTGGGGATGTTAGAAACGTTGGGCATGGTTCCTGCTTTAGAAGCGTGTGACAAAATGCTGAAGGCGGCTGATGTCGAATTGATCTCATATGAGAATGTCGGTTCCACTCTGGTGACAATTCTGGTGAAGGGTGATGTAGCAGCTTGCAGGGCATCTGTTGATGCAGGAAAGAGAGCCGCGGAACAGATAGGTAAAGTGACAGCGGCAAGCGTGATACCAAGACCAATTCGTATTATCGGTGATATCGTATCCTGCCACGATGTAGATACTTATTAACACATAGAGAGAGGTAAGATTTATGGCTAAATATAATGCTTTAGGTATGATAGAGACGTTTGGGCTTGTATTTGTACTGGAAGCTGCTGATGCGATGGTAAAAGCTGCTGATGTAGAGCTGATAGGCTATGAAAACGTTGCTTCCGGATATATTTCTGTGCTGGTTGCAGGAGATATTGCAGCCTGTCAAAGTGCGGTAGATGCCGGTGTGAAGGCAGTAAAAGATATGGAGGGGAATTTGTATAGTTCTGTGGTGATAGCAAGTCCGCATCCGGATCTGTACAAGATTATAGAGCGTTATCGATTGGATAAACTCCTTCCGAATAAAGAGTAGAACCCATCGGGGGAGGAATGGAGAAAAACATGAATATTATTGACAATGATCTGCTCTCCATCCAGGAAGCTAGGATATTGGCTGAAAATGCAGTTATGGCAAAAAAACAGCTTGCTAAATTCTCTCAGGAAAGACTTGATATCATTGTTGAGGGAATGCTGGATACAATCGTTTTGCATCTGGAAGAATTGGCCTTTATGTCTCATGAGGAGACGGGTTATGGGAAGGCAGAGGATAAGGTTGCAAAGAATTATTTTATCTGTGAATCGATAAGACAACAGATTCGTAATATGAAGTGCGTTGGTTTTATAGAGGAAGACCCAGATAATTTGACGGCGAAAGTAGGCGTGCCACTGGGAGTAATAGCAGCATTGGTGCCATCCACCAATCCAGTATCGACGACTATATTCAATGCAGTGACTGCGATAAAAGCAGGAAATGCGATTATATTTTCCCCGCATCCAAGGGCAAAGAAAACTGTGGGAAGAACACTAGATATATTAATCAAGGCGGCCTGCGAGTTTGGAATGCCGGAGCATGGGATAGCTTATCTGCATGCGGTGGACAAAGAGGGAACCAATACTTTGATTCGGCATCCTGAGGTGAACCTGATATTGAATACTGGAGTCCCTGCATTTTTGGACGAAGCAAACCGATCTGGCAAGCCGTTGATCTATGGCGGAAGTGGTAACGGACCAGCATTTATTGAAAGAACTGCCAATGTGAAACAGGCTGTCAGTGATATTATAGAAAGCAAGACTTTTGATTATGGAATGGTATCTGCTGCAGAACAGTCAATTGTGGTGGAGCGGTGTATTGAACCAGAGGTTCGGCGGGAACTTATCGCACAGGGAGCATATTTTATGACAGAAGAAGAGTCTTCTAGACTAGGTACGCTACTCTACAATGTTGATGGAAGCATCAATGCGGAATTTGTTGGAATTTCTGCGAGACGTTTAGCATCAAGGGCCGGATTTTCAGTAGATTCACAGGTAAGGCTGCTGATAGCTGAAGGGAAGTACGCATTGAGCGATAATCCATATAACAAAGAGAAGCTTTGTCCTGTGCTTGCTTACTATATCGAGGATGATTGGCAAAATGCCTGTGAAAAATGTATTGAACTTTTATTTAGTAGAAACAGTGGACACACATTGGTAATCCACTCAATGGACGATTATGTGATTCGGCAGTTTGCATTGAAAAAGCCGGTGGCAAGGGTATTGGTCAATACTCCGGCAACACTTGGCAGTATGGGTGTGACTACAGCACTGTTTCCGTCTATGACGCTTGGAAGCGGCGTGACAGGACAGGGCATTACATCAGAGAATGTATCACCACTCAATCTCGTGTATATCCGTACTGTTGGAGCAGGCATTCGGGATAGTGCTTATATTAGACGGCATTGCTGTGAGCAATTAACAGAACTTAGGAAAAATAAGGAAAAACGCAAGATAGAACGTGAGGAAGAGCTGCGTATTATTCGAAGTTTGATAAATGAAGCGGTTTCCTCTGTATCATATTAAATAGGGAAATAAAAAAGATCCCGAAATTACATATAAAAGGAAAGAGAGGTATATAAATTGGATATTCGTGAATTTTCTACAAAACTGGCGGAAGCGACCAGGAATATGACATCGGAAGAACGCGAAGCGATCCGGAAGATGTTTCAGGGTATGAGCGATCAGATTACAAAAGAAGAGCCAGCATCACCATCTTCATCTTGTACAACTGGATGTGGAAATGGGTATGCGGGAACTACAAATCACGGAACAGCGATTCCAGATGGACCGACGGAGCGTATATTGGCGCTGAAGAGACAGTATATGAATTGGAAGCCATCTATCACAACACACCGTGCAAAAGCAATTACAAAGATTTATAAAGAAAATCCGGGAACACCAAAGATCCTGCTTCGTGGTAAGTGTTTCCGCTATTGCTGTGAGACGGCTCCCCTTGTAATTCAGGAAAATGAGCTGATTGTAGGTAATCCAACAGGAGCGCCAAGAGCGGGTGCATTTGCTCCAGATATTGCATGGAGATGGATGAAAGATGAATTAGATACGATTGAAACACGAGATCAGGATCCATTCTTTATATCAGAAGAAGATAAAAAATATATGCGGGATGTACTGTTTCCATTTTGGGAAGGAAAATCCGTTGATGAATATTGTGAAGACCAGTATCGCGAATGCGGTGGCTGGGAATTATCCGGCGAGTCTTTTGTATCGGATTGCTCCTATCATGCACTAAATGGTGGCGGCGATTCGAATCCTGGCTATGATGTGATTACCATGAAGAAGGGTATGATTGATATACAGAATGAGGCTAAGGAAGCGCTGAATCATTTAAGCTACACAAATCCAGAGGATATTGATAAGATTTATTTTTATAAGTCTGTGATTGATACGACAGAAGGCGTCATGATTTATGCACAGCGTCTTTCAGATTATGCCCGTCAGTTGGCTTCAAAAGAGACAAATGCACAGCGTAAGGCTGAATTAGAAAAGATTGCAGAGATAAATGCAAAAGTTCCAAAATATAAACCAGAAACATTTTGGGAAGCAATTCAAGCAGTATGGACCATCGAATCATTGTTGCCAGTAGAGGAAAACCAAACAGGTATGTCTATCGGCCGCGTGGATCAGTATATGTATCCATACTATCGTGCAGATATTGATTCCGGACGTATGAGTGATTATGAAGCATTTGAGCTTGCAAGCTGTATGCTGATTAAGATGTCTGAGATGATGTGGGTAACATCAGAGGGCGGCTCCAAGTTCTTTGCTGGATATCAGCCATTTGTAAATATGTGTGTTGGAGGATGTACACGTTCCGGCGCAGATGCGACAAACGATCTGACATATCTGCTGATGGATGCAGTGAGACATACTAAGATTTATCAGCCTTCACTGGCCTGCCGTATACATAATAAATCTCCTGAGAAATACCTGAGAAAGATTGTAGATGTTGTTCGCGCAGGTATGGGATTCCCAGCTTGTCACTTTGATGATACGCACATCAAGATGATGTTGGCAAAGGGTGTTTCGGTAGAGGATGCAAGAGATTACTGTCTGATGGGCTGCGTAGAGCCGCAGAAAGCAGGACGGTTATATCAATGGACTTCAACTTCTTATACACAGTGGCCAATCGCTATTGAGCTTACTTTGAACCATGGTGTTCCGCTTTGGTACGGCAAACAGGTTACACCGGACGAAGGACCACTTACCCAGTATCAGACCTTTGAACAGTTTGACAGGGCTGTTAAGAATCAGATTGATTACATCACAAAATGGACAGATGTTATGACGGTAATTTCTCAGAGAGTACATAAGGAGTTAGCGCCGAAGCCATTGATGTCCATCATGTATGAAGGATGTATGGAAAAGGGATATGGCGTTGAATCTGGCGGAGCGATGTATAATTATGGACCAGGTGTTGTATGGTCAGGACTTGCTACTTATGCAGATTCCATGGCAGCTATAAAGAAGCTTGTATTTGAAGAGAAGAAATATACGCTGGAACAGCTTAATCAGGCTCTGGTCGCTGATTTTGTAGGTTATGAGCAGATTAGAAGAGACTGTCTGGACGCACCAAAGTATGGAAACGATGACGATTATGCAGATAGTATCTGTGCAGATATTATTCAGTATACAGAGCATGAGCACAGAAAATATAAGACATTATTTTCACATCTGAGCCATGGCACGCTGTCAATTTCCAACAATACTCCGTTTGGTATGATGACGGGAGCCTCTGCAAATGGAAGAAAGGCATGGCTGCCACTATCCGATGGTATCAGCCCGACACAGGGAGCAGATTATAAGGGACCAACAGCGATTATTAAGTCTGTATCAAAGATGGCAAACGATAATATGAATATCGGTCTGGTACATAATTTTAAGCTGATGCCAGGGCTTCTTGATACACCAGAGGGCGAACAGGGACTTATCACACTGCTTCGCACGGCAAGCATGTATGGGAACGGCGAGATGCAGTTTAACTATGTAGACAATCAGGCTATGTTGGATGCCCAGAAAGATCCTGACAGTCACAGAGATCTTGTAGTTCGAGTTGCCGGATACAGCGCATTCTTTACAGAGTTGTGCAAGGATGTTCAGGATGAAATCATCAGCAGAACAATGTTGACAAAGCTTTAAAAAATCATACAGAATGAAGGGGTTTGCTTATGAGCGAAGTGCGAAATGAAAATATTGAACGAAAGGCTGTCATATTTAATGTGCAGAAATACAACACATTTGACGGCCCCGGCGTTAGGACTCTGATATTTTTTCAGGGTTGCCCGCTCAGATGCAAATGGTGTTCCAATCCAGAGGGGCTTGAACGGAAATTTAAGTTGATGTTTAAGTCCGATGTATGCGTGAACTGCGGAAGATGCGTTCAAGTGTGTCCAAATGGTGTTCATCAGATTTCGGCCAGCACAGGGGAACACTGGATCGATCGCAATAAGAAGTGCATTGGCTGTCGTCAGTGTGAATCGGCTTGTTTGGTAAAGGCGATTAATATTGCAGGTGAGGAAAAAACCATATCTGAACTTCTGGATATTATAATGGAAGATAAGGATTTCTACATGATGTCAGGCGGAGGTGTCACGCTTGGCGGAGGTGAGGTAACGAGCCAGCCAGAAGCAGCAGTTAGTCTTCTGGCGGCATGCAAGAAGGCAGGAATTGGAACTGCAATCGAGACATGCGGTTATGTAAAACCTGAGAATCTGAAAATGATAGCTCCATTTGTAGACCTATTCCTGTTTGATATGAAGCATATTGACTCAGAACGGCACTATGAGTGGACCGGAGTCCGGAACGAACTGATTGTTGAAAACGTGAAGTGGCTTTTGGGAAATAATAAAAATGTCAAGATTAGGATGCCGCTGCTGAAAGGAGTTAATGACAGAAAAGAAGACATCGAAGGAATTGTGAGACTGTTGACACCCTATCAGGATTACGATAATTTTAAGGGAATAGACCTGCTACCATATCATAAGATGGGCATCAACAAGTATAAGCAGCTTGGAATGGAGTACCAGATAGAAGGTGATCCCTCTCTTTCGGCAGAAGATTTGGACAGAATAGAAAAATGGATCAGCGGATATGATTTGCCAGTAGCGGTAATTCGGCATTGAGGGAGGAATAAAAATGGGATTTCCTAACGATAGCTCCGATGGAAAGAACCGGATCATTGAAGAATCAGTACCTGGGAAACAGGTAACCATTGCACATGTGATTGCATCGCCGATGCATGATATATATGAAAGGCTTGGCATTGACGAAGCGGGAGCCATAGGAATTCTTACACTTTCACCCTATGATACAGCAATTATTGCGGCAGATATAGCTACAAAAGCAGCGAATGTACAAATTGGTTTTTTGGATCGGTTTACAGGTTCGGTGGTTTTGAGCGGCGATGTCCAAAGTGTAGAGACAGCTCTTGTGGCAGTTACAGATACGCTGCATAAAATGCTGGAATTTGCAGTGGCGCCAATTACTAGAACATAGTCAAGAGATGATGATATTAGGAAGGTGAAATGAATTCCATATCAAGGTCTGACGGCAAAGGCAAAACAGATTTTACGGAGAAAGGAAACAGATATGAAAAGGAGGATCATGGTTATAGGGGCTACAGGAAGCGGAAAGACAACGCTCTGTCATGCAATCGATGAACACAGCGGCCCGCTTCGAAAGACTCAAGATATGATTTTTGGAAAATATACCATTGATGTTCCTGGTTCCTATCTGGATAATCCCTGGATGTATAAGCATCTAATAGCAGCAGCACAAAATCATGCATCTCAGATTGTAATGTTGGTGGATGCACTTAACATGCGGGAAGCATATTCCCCTGGATTTGCGAAGGTTTTTAATTATCCTGTAACGGGAGTTATAACAAAATGCGGACAGGAGGGGATATGCATACAAAAGTGCGAAGCACAGTTGAAAAAAACCGGGATAAATAAGCCTTGGTTTTATATTAATAGTAACGATGATGAGGTAGGAATAGAGAAGCTTAAGAGTTATCTGTTCGGCCTGGTATTGGATGGAGAATAGATTGAAAAATTATGCCGATGCACTCATTTTTCAATCGTCAATTTGAGTCAGAGCCTCATATATGCCTTAATCGCAATAAGCTGCTCTGACATGGAGGACTAGAATGAAATTTATAACAGAATATGATCTTCGTGTCCAATTCAATGAACAGCCTTTTACAGACTATCAAATTGAAAAGAATACCCGCCTAACTCCGGGTGCAAGGCAATTCCTATCAGATCGGAGAATTAACTTTTTTGAGGCTGGAGCTAAGCAGCAGCTTGGCGTGCCGCCTGGAAACTCCAAGACACAGGAAAGGAATTATAATATTCATGCAGATTCTGAGCCTTGGAAAGAAGCAAATTCAAAGAAAAATTCTCTGTCAATTGCAAAACTGCAAAGCTATATAGAAGTTTTGGAGGCGGAATTTTTTGTCATAACGAGCCAGCTCATTGAGGTAGATATCGAAATCGCTGGACGGATGTCAAAGGCAGGGCATGAATTTGGCAGAATAAAAGCTCTTCTTACAGAGGAACCAGCAAATTGTAATATCTGTTTTGAAGGGTGTACAGGAATGAAACAGGAAAATTGTGGTAAGGATTTAGGAAATTGTTTTGAAATTACTGATTTCTATATTCAGTCGGCAAATGGAAAAATAATTGTTCAAATAAATGCTCTGAGAGCAAAGCTTAGGGCGATAAGGATTCACATTGCGGAGGTACTAAGTGCGTTGGGAGAGGAGAAGCGCCTGATAGCAGTGACTGAAGCGATTAATCAGATTATCAATAAATTGTCACAGATGATATGTATGGCAGCGGGGGTGAAAGAATGCAGAAGGATGCAATAGATTTCAAGTTTTGCGATGAGCTTGTAGAAAAATTTAAAAAGGTAGTAAAACACCCTGTCTGTTCGGAAAGTTCTGTCTACTATGTGGGCGTGGATTTGGGAACCGCATGTGTGGTGACAGTGGTTCTGGATGAGAACCGGCAGCCTGTGGCAGGAGCTTATGAATATGCGGACGTAGTAAGAGACGGAATGGTAGTGGATTATATCGGAGCAGTTGAAATCGTTCGCCGAATGAAATCAGGGCTAGAAGAAAAACTTGGCGTGGATGAGCTGGTTTATGCGGCAGCAGCAATACCGCCAGGGACAGATACTTTGGATGGAGGAGCGGTCAAAAATGTGGTGGAATCAGCAGGATATATTATTACAGCATTAGAAGACGAATCCACCGCAGCCAATAAAGTGCTTCGCATACAAAATGGAGCTGTGGTAGATATTGGCGGAGGAACTACAGGAATATCTATTTTCAAGGATGGAAAGGTAGTCTATGTAGCGGATGAGCCGACGGGAGGAACACATTTTTCTCTGGTGTTGTCTGGCGCATATCGCAAAACCTTTGAGGAGGCGGAACTTTTCAAGAGAAATCCAGCCAATCATAAGGAAATATTACCTGTATTAAAACCTGTAGTTGAAAAAGTATCGACGATTATCAATCAGCATATTGAAGGGCACCAGGTTGATAGTATTTCTCTGGTGGGTGGTACTTGTTGTTTGGAAGGAATCGAAGATATTATTGAAAAGAAGACGGGAATACCAACTTATAAGCCGGTAGATCCCATGTTTGTAACCCCTCTGGGAATTGCCTTTAGCTGTACAGCAGAAGAGAGATAGGATGGCGGCGAAGATATGGAATTTCGAATTATTAAATCCCCAACGCAGGGTACGCTTGATATCTTGGAGCGGCGGAAGGGTTCCGGCAGCAAAGAGAAGCTGGAAAAGGTTGGTGCAGTTGGGCTTGTACAGGGCAGGATGATAGAGATGATTGTAGCGGCTGATATTGCCGAAAAGGCAGTGGGTGTTACGGTGGAGGATATCAGGGGAAGCTGCCCTCAGAATATGATATTGCTGGCAATATTTGGAGATACTTCTTCGGTAGAGTCTGCGATTGAGAACATCAGGGAGAACCTGTAAGAGGGAAAGAAAAATGGTAACAGCAAGATTGATTGACAATATCTGGGCGACTAGAAAATCAGAGCTTTTACATGGGTATAAGCTTATGCTTGTTGAGATAATAGGCGGAGCAGATGCCGGAAAGAGACTGGTGGCAGCAGATGTGATAAGCGCAGGAATCGGCGACAGGGTACTTGTGACCATGGGATCTTCTGCACGAAGAATGTTTGAAGATGATAGGATTCCAGTGGATGCGGCAATTGTTGGAATTATTGATGAAGATTGCTGCTTTGAAGAATAGAACAGGAGGTGAAGGATAAAAATGAAGAGGTTGATTGATGTAGCTGCCATAAACGCAATGAAGGCGGAGGGAAAGAATATTGTTTATGTAGACCGAGATACATTGCTTACGCCAGCAGCAAGGGATGCAATCAGCACAAATGGCATGATGCTAAAAGAAGGAGCGTGTCCAGTTCCAGAGATGACATTGTCTGCTTCCTGCTGTCAGGAGCAGAAACCTGTAGTGTCAGCTGAAAGTCCAAAAGAGGAAGTTAGTGCAGAATTGATTTTTAAAGTATTGTCATGCCTGCAGGACAGCGGCCTATTGAAAGGAATGCTGGATGCCTGTTCGGGAGTTTGTAAGCCATATGATGCAGAATATGATCCGGCGGGCTTCAAGCTGATTCGCGGAGGCAGTATCAAGACAGAGGTTTTGGATACAGGCGATCCTGCTCAGACAGGAAAGGTTCATTACAGGGAAATCATTGGAGCGAAGGATCAATCTTCAATAGCGGCAGGCGTGATAACGATTGATGATGTTAACTTTGGATGGAAAACCGAATGCCAGGAGATATATTATATCATAAGCGGCTGCATTACTGTTACAATTGATGGAAAAGTATATGAAGCGAAGTCTGGCGATGTGTTCTTTATCAACAAGGGTATTCAGTGTGCATTTGGCGCCAAGGGACTTGGCAAGGCATTCTATGCAACATACTGATACAGGCTTTACCCTTTAGTGCCGTCGCGCAGCGACTATAAAACAGCGCTTCCTTCCATCGCGCAGAACAATTCATGACATTGAAAATGGAAAGGAATTGTTCTGGCATACAGAGCGGTGGAAGAAAGCGCGGAACTGTAAATAGGAGGATGATATATGCAGGCTTTGGGGTTTGTAGAAACCAGAGGACTGGTTGCTGCTATTGAAAGTGCAGATGCGATGCTTAAAGCAGCAGAAGTACATCTGATAGAAAGAACATTTGTAAAAGGTGGAATTGTAACGATTACGATTACAGGTGATGTTGCAGCATGCAGAGCATCTGTAGATGCGGCAATAGCCTCTGTTACCAGAATGGGAGGAACAATTCTGTCCACACATGTTATCCCGCGTCCGCATGAAAGTCTTGATGGTTTGGTTATAGGCTCTGCAGACCTAATTCAAGAAAAGGAAGAAATAGAGAAGAAAGAAGATGAATTACAGGAAGAAACGTTGCAGGCAGAGCCAGAAGCGGATGAGGACGACAGCCCAAATCCAGAGACGGAAGCAGTTGAGGATGAAAACCAGGAGACAGATGCAAAGAAAGCGGTTGCAAACAGAGCAGCTATGGAAGAACTGAAAGAAACAGATGGGATTGACCGGGCAGTTTCATCGTTGAAGCGTTCCAGGACAGCCGAAATAAAAGAAATGATCCTCAACGAATATCCGGAAATAAATCTTAGCAGTGAATCTGTAATGAATATGACAAAGAAGGAATTAACAGATTGGCTGAAAGATTTCTACACGAATTAATTTTTTAGGAGGAATAGTATGGATAATATGGATTTTGATCTGCGATCTATACAGGATGCCAGGGATCTTTGCAAATACGGCTCCGTAGCTGCGGAACGGATTGCAAAGTACACAGAGGAACAGATTGATAAAATTTTGAGAAATATGGTCAAGGTAGCTGAAGAGCATGCGTTGGAGCTCGCGCAGTTGGCTGTAGAAGAGACGGGCTTTGGAAAAGTACCAGACAAAGCATACAAAAATCATGCGGCATCAACTCTGGTGTATAATTATATAAAAGATATGAAAACACAAGGCGTTATCTCTGAAGATCCTGTAAACAAAATGTTTGAAGTCGCAGATCCCGTTGGGTTGATTATGGGGATTGTACCATCTACAAACCCTACATCAACTGTAATTTACAAATCTATGATAGCGGTTAAGGCAAGAAATGCGATTGTATTTTCGCCGCATCCATCAGCGCTGAAATGTACATCCAGAGCAGCTAAACTGATGGCACAGGCGGCAGTAGATGCCGGAGCACCTTCGGACACAATTGGATGCCTGTCTATGTGTACAATGGAAGCGACAAATGAATTGATGCACAATGATGCGATCAAGTTGATTATTGCAACAGGTGGTCCAGGTATGGTAAAGGCTGCTTATAGCGCAGGGAAGCCGGCGATTGGCGTAGGTGCAGGCAACTCACCTTCTTATATCGAACGTACCGCCGACGTGAAAAAAGCAGTTTCAAATATTATTGCAAGCAAGACGTTTGATAATGGTACTATTTGCGCATCAGAACAGTCTATTATTGTGGAAGAGTGCAACCATGATGCAGTTGTTGCAGAATTGAAAGCACAAGGCGCATATTTCCTGAATCCAGATGAGCTTCGCAAAGTATGCAAGATACTGTTTAAAAATGGTCATACTATGAATGCAAAATATGTGGGAAGATCTGCGAAGGTTATTGCAGACGGTGCAGGAATCTGCGTACCTGATAATACAACGGTTTTGATTGGATTACAGACCGGTGTCGGAGAAGACAATCTACTTTCGTATGAGAAACTGACTTGTGTATTGGGCTTTTATGTTGTACGTGACTGGCATGAAGCATGTGAGCTTTCTATGAAGCTGCTTCAAAATGGTATCGGACATACCATGAACTTGCATACGCAAGATGAGAAAATTGTCCGTGAATTTGCTGTAAAACCTGCGTCACGTATTCTTGTCAATACTGGAGGCAGTATGGGAGGAACTGGTTTGAGTACCGGACTTGCACCAGCGTTTACATTAGGCTGCGGAACTATGGGCGGAAGCTCTGTATCAGAGAATGTGACACCACTGCATCTGATCAATAAGAAGACAGTATGCTATGGCATCAAAAATGTCACTACAATGGTTAGCGATGATGCTACATTTTATAGAAACAATACAGCATTGGAATCTATGCGGAATGAGACATGTTCAGCGATTCCGGCAACACCGATTTCCTACAGTACTGGGTGCAACAGTTGCGGATGTGATGCACAGTCCCCAGCAAGTTTTGTCAGAAATCCGATGGCAGCAGCACACGCAGCTTGTGTGACAGGTACTCAGGTCGCTGACAAGAACATTGATAGCAGAAATATGGCATCGACTGAAGAAGGAATTAATCTTGAACAGTTAAAAGATATGATTAATGGGCTAGTGAGTGCGATGAAAGGAGAGTAAAATGGATAAAAATAGCTATAATGAGCTTCTTGAGCTATTTTTGAAGGCAGTTGAATCTGTGAAATCCTCCAACTGTGATATATCTATGGAAGATGCAAAAAAGGGATTGGTTCCAGTAGGAATTTCCAATCGTCATGTGCATTTGACAGAAGAGGCAGTGGAAATACTCTTTGGAAAAGACTACGTATTGGAGCGGATTAAGAACTTGTCGCAGCCAGGACAGTTTGCCTGCAAAGAATGCGTAACACTGTGCGGTCCAAGAGGCGTGATTGAAAAGGTCAGAGTACTTGGTCCGACTAGACCGCAGAATCAAGTAGAAATCTTAGCTGGCGATATGTTTAAACTTGGCGTACAGGCACCTTTGAGGCAGTCTGGAGATTTAGCCGGAAGCGGCGGTATTATCATGGTTGGTCCGAAGGGCTCTGTTCAGATAAAAGAAGGCGTTATTGTGGCGCAGCGCCACATACATATGAATCCCAGAGAAGCAGAAGCTTACGGAGTACATAACGGACAAAAAGTAAAGCTGGCAGTTGACGGGCCAAGAGCCGGAATTATGGATAATGTAGTGATTCGCGCAGATGACAAGGGTGCTTTGGAGTGTCATATTGATACGGAAGAGGCAAATGCATACTGCATTAATTCAAAAACAAAGGTAATGATAATTAAATAACATATATTATTTAAAAATAGGAGGAAATAAAAATGACAAAGTATGATGCATTAGGAATGATCGAAACAAAGGGATTAATTGGCGCTGTAGAAGCAGCAGATGCTATGGTAAAAGCAGCAAATGTTTATTTGGTTGGAAGAGAATTTGTAGGCGGTGGTCTTGTTACAGTTATGGTTCGTGGCGATGTAGGAGCTGTTAAGGCAGCTACAGACGCTGGTGCAGCTGCAGCGCAGAAGGTTGGAGAACTGCTTTCTGTTCATGTAATACCACGTCCACATCAGGAAGTAGAGTCTATCCTTCCATCTGTTTCTGAATAATTTGATAAATTGGGTCTGTAACATACAGACCCAATTTCAAAAAAGTATTGGAGATTAGAAGAAGGAAATCGGTGGTGATAATGGCAGAAAATAAGAAAAAACTATATTCTATTGGCGAGGCTAGTAAAATTTGTAATGTTTCTACTAAGACACTGCGTTTCTATGACAAGATAGGCGTTGTAACACCAGATTATGTAAGCGAAGAGAACGGATACCGCTATTACAGCGATGTCACTTTGTTAAAAATTCCTGTAATCAAATATTATAAGCAGCTTGGATTTAAGCTGGAGGAGATGATAGGGCTTCTGAATGGGGAATCTTATCAGGGAATGGAGGATAATTTCCGAAAAAAAATTCTGGAATTGAATCGGGCGGAGCAAAAGATACATACCAGCTATGTATCTGTGAATGACTGGTATGAGCTGATCAGGGAAGCAAAGATAGTATCTGGTCAAAATGAACATCCGGTGTGTGTTAAATATCTACCTACACAGGAATATGCTTATCTGGATCAGGAATTTTCCTATGATTACAGAGATTCCGTTATAAATATACCATGGACAGATTATCTTTCCAGTATGAATTGTGCTATTACCGGCCCGGTTATCATAGAGTATCCTTCCCTAAAGGATAAGATGAATGGGTTATGCCGCACTGCCCGGATTATGCAGCAGATAATTGGGACTTGCGACAGAAGGACGAATATCTTTGTCAGAAAAGGCCAGATGGTAGCTTCCATTTATCATGTAGGCGGATATGAAAACATTGAGGAAAGCTATCAGAAAATGCTTGATTATACAGAGCAGCAGGGATATGTCTGCAAAGATATATCTATAGAGCGGTATGTACTAGATTACTGGACTTCGGAAATACTGGATGAATTTGTGACAGAGATTATTGTTCCAATTTGTAAAAAAGTTTGAACATTCATATTGAATATTTAGGTAATTGTGAAATATACCAATTATCTATTAAATAATAAATGATCTCTCGTAACAGTTCGTAGAATAACGTTGAGGTTGAGGTGCATCAAGACATCGCGAAGCGATTATGCATGGCTTGATGCCTGTAACAGAAAGCCGAAGGCTGAGCTGTTACGAGCTCCCAGAATTGACGCGATCATGCCTGCGAAAAGATTCCGGGAATACATATAAAAGAAAGGAGGAACTAAGAAATAACAAGTGTTATCAAAAAAATAATTACTGTTGGATAGTAAAGGCGCAAAGGCACACGAGAGAAACTTTTATGAGAGCCCTTTCGAATGAAAGTTTGTCTCAGTACAGGTGTGACGAAGGGACTTTACCCTTAAGTGCTATCGCGCAGCGATTTAAATAAGGAGGAGCCAATAAATAACAAGTGTTATCAAAAAAATAATTACTGTTGGATAGTAAAGGCGCAAAGGCACACGAGAGAAACTTTTATGAGAGCCCTTTCGAATGAAAGTTTGTCTCAGTACAGGTGTGACGAAGGGACTTTACCCTTAAGTGCTATCGCGCAGCGATTTAAATAAGGAGGGGCTGTTTGGAAGAGTTTATTATTAATACAAAAATATACATGGGTGGAGATTCCAGCGAAAAAATTGCTGACTTTGCAATAAAACGTGCGTTTATTTTCTGTGATCCTTTTATGCGGCAGTCAGGAAAAACGGATCTGATTGTGACAAAACTTGTCAATTTGCATGCAGAATATCAGATTTTTGCAGAGGTAGTGCCCGATCCCGATATGACAGTGATCCAAAAGGGACTGAATCAATTAAATATGTTCAGACCAGACACCGTATTTGCGCTTGGCGGCGGGTCAGCCATTGATACAGCAAAGGCGGTTGTCCATTTGTATACTAAGATGCATGGTATCTCAAGACCTCGCATGATAGCAGCGCCGACAACAAGTGGAACCGGAAGCGAAGTGACCGCTTTTGCGGTTATTTCTGACAGGGATGCAGGAGTAAAATATCCGCTGATTGATTCTGAAATGATTCCAGATGTGGTGTTTTTAGATCCCAATTTGACAGCTACGGTTCCACCGTCAATTACGGCGGATACAGGAATGGACGTACTTACCCATGGATTTGAAGCGTTTGCTTCTATTGCCGCAAATGACTTTACAGACGCAATGGCAGAAAAGTCGATACGGACGGTCTGGGATTATCTGGAACGCTGTGTGACGTGCGGGGAAGACATGGATGCAAGAGCTCATATGCATAATGCCTCTTGTATGGCAGGAATGGCATTTAATGCGGCCTCATTGGGAATCTGCCATAGTATGGCGCATGCGTTGGGAGCGCAGTTTCATCTTCCGCATGGTCGTTGTAATGCAGTGCTTTTACCATTTATAATTGAATATAATGCAGGACTTGAAATTCCAGAGAAGTCCGATGCGCTGCTGCGTTATCTGGATCTTGCAAGACTTCTTGGAATCACAGCCGGAACAAACAAAGCCACGATTTACCTTATGGTACGAGAGATTCGTAATCTGATGAAGCGAATCGGTATTCCTATTCATTTTGCAGAACTAAAGATTGATTCAGAAGAATACATGCGTTCGATTGATGCCATGACAGAGAATGCGCTGAAAGATCGTTGTACCGTAACAAACCCCAGAGTACCGACAGCAGAACATATTAAGCAATTGTATATGAAGCTTTATCAGGCTTAGATAGGGAAAAGCAGAGGTTATATTACACAAAACAGGAGGATAATATTATGACAACTACAGATAAAACACATTCCATTGGTATCTGGTCAGGTATCATATCAGGCTTGACATATGGAATCTACACGACGCTTGTTATGGTAGCAGGTTATTACGAGCCTCTGACATTAGCAGTAGGACTGCTTGCCGCGCCATATGTGTGCTCCGGTTTAAATGATCTATTTGCAGGAATTTGGCTTTCCATCTATAACGCAAAGAGAGGAAAATTGGCAGAGGTATGGAAGTGCCTAAAAACCCGGTCAGGAAAAATAATTGTTCTTGCTTCGCTGCTTGGCGGTCCGATTGCAAACGGAGCTTATTTGGTGGGCTTAGCGCTCGCTGGGGCCTATGCAATTCCTATTTCTGCAACATGCAGTTTGTTTGGCGCCATTTTTTCCTGGATATTTTTAAAACAGAAGCCTACGAAGAGAGTTGTAGCGGGCATGATTATCTGCGTATCAGGGGCTATTGTTATAAACTGGGTAAAGCCAGAGGGAAGCGCAAACTTTACGCTTGGAATTATCTGCGCACTGATTGCTGCAATTTGCTGGGGACTTGAGGGAATGTTTTCAAGCTTTAGCGGAGAAGAGCTTGAACCAGAAATATCGGTTAATCTGCGTGAATTAGTATCCGGTATTGTGGATTTGGCAATTATTGTTCCGGCGGTTGGTGCAATTTCTCTTTTGGGAGGAACCTTACAGGCAGGAATCCCAGTGATATGGCTTCTTGCAGCGGGACTTGCAGCCGCGATTTCATTTCTTACCTGGTATAAGAGTAATGCGTTGGTAGGATGTGCTATCGGAATGTCATTGAATGTAACTTATGCATTCTGGGGCGTATTGTTCTGCGTACTGTTCCTGGGACAGGAACTGACAGTAACGATTGTTGCAGGTTCTATTATTATTGTTCTTGGAGCTGTGCTTGTAACAATGAATCCTCTGGATTTATTCAGAAAGAATAAAACTACATAAATCAATATCATACGACCAAACTTTCAGAAAATGAAAGATGTATGACCTTGGTCTTTGCAGAAGAGGTCAAGGCCAGGTCAATATAAATTGAGAATACGAGCAGCATATCCTGAATAAGGGTGTGCTGTTTTTGGATTTGTAGGAATTGTAGCGTATTGTTATAAGCAACTTTGTTTAAATAATATCAATTATTGTCAAAGCATAGAATGCAGTGTACAATAGTATGTAAGAGCTTACATACCAATTTTACATCGTAAAAAGCTTTTGCATATGAAACTGGTGGTTGCACAATTATGGAGGAAACGAATGAGCAGACTTGAAATTCCCATGCCAAATAAAGCCCAAGTAGTTGTTGAACAGCTTTATAAGGATTTGGAAAGAAGAATTGAGGCAAGTCCATCTGGACTCTGCCCCATAGACATGTCGAAGGCATTTTTAGAATTATGCCATGCACAGACCTGCGGCAAATGCGTACCCTGCCGCGTGGGGTTACGACAGCTTAAAAACATGATATCAGATGTTTTAAATGGAAGAGCTTCCATACAAATTTTGGACGAGATGAAGGAAACCGCGCTTAGTATTATGGAGTCGGCTGACTGCGCCATTGGCTATGAAGCGGCCAATATGGTGTACAAAGGACTGATTGGCTTTCATGATGAATATGTGGCACATATCGAGCTGGGCCGTTGCCACTGCAATTATCAGCAGCCTGTTCCATGTGTGTCTTTGTGTCCTGCGGGCGTAGATATACCTGGATATATTTCGCTTGTCTATGAAGGCAGATATCAGGATGCTGTCAGGCTGATTCGTAAAGATAATCCATTTCCAACAACCTGTGGATTTATCTGTGAGCATCCATGTGAGGCCAGATGCCGCAGAAATATGATTGATGATGCAGTTAATATCAGAGGATTGAAGCGCATGGCAGCAGACTTTGCAGGAAAAGTCGTTCCGCCCAAGTGTCAGCCATCTACAGGGAAAAAAGTAGCGATTGTCGGCGGAGGGCCTGGCGGACTCAGCACAGCATATTATTTGCAGCTTATGGGACATCAGGTAGTGGTGTATGAGATGCTTCCAGAGCTTGGTGGTATGCTTCGCTATGGTATTCCAAACTACAGACTCCCCAAGGACAGACTAGACGATGACATCAATGCAATTCTGGAAACAGGAGTTCAGGTAAAGTATGGCCTTCGAATTGGGATTGATATCACAATCAATGCATTAAGAGAAGAGTATGACGCGGTATTGATTACCATAGGAGCAAGTACAGACAAAAAGCTTGGCATAGAAGGCGAAGATGCAGATGGGGTAATTTCTGCGGTGAAGTTTCTGCGCGATGTGGGCAAAAATATTGCAGTTGATCTAAGAGGGCAGGAGGTCTGCGTCGTTGGCGGCGGAAATGTCTCAATGGACGCAGTTCGAACTGCCGTTAGACTTGGAGCAAAAAAAGTAACAATTGTTTATCGTAGACGTGTAGCTGATATGACAGCGCTTCGAGATGAAATTGAGGGTGCAGTGGCAGAAGGTGTTGAAGTGGCAACACTCAAGGCACCTGTTAGAATAGAGACAGACAATGATTATAGCGTCAAAGGATTATGGGTTAGGCCACAGATGATCAGCACGATCAAAAACGGTCGGGCAAGTGTGAAAGATACTGGAGAAGCAGACTTTTTGATTCCATGCACCACGGTGATTGTGGCAATTGGACAGGATATTGAATCGCAGCATTTTGCAGATGCCGGCGTACCAGTGAACAGAGGGGTTATCCAGACAGGAAGGCATGGCGGTTTTGATCTCCTTCCTGGGGTATTTGCAGGCGGTGATTGTGCAACAGGGCCGGCAACTGTCATCAAAGCGATTGGGGCAGCGAAGGTTCTTGCTGCTAACATAGATGAATATTTAGGATTTCATCATGTCATACAAAGTGATGTGACAGTACCTTCACCCAATATGGCAGACAGAAATCCCTGCGGACGTGTCAATATGACAGAACGTGAGGCAAGCCAGCGCGTGTGTGATTTTGAAGGCGTTGAGCTTCCGATGACAAAAGCGGAGTGCAGACAGGAGGCATCGAGATGCCTGCGGTGTGATCATTTTGGATATGGAGTATTTAAAGGAGGGCGCGAGACATTATGGTGAAACTTACAATCGATCAGAAAGCAATTGAAGTACCAAAAGGAAGTACCATTATGGATGCAGCCAACATTGCGGGTATTCCTATTCCGAAGCTGTGTTTCTTGAAGGATATCAATGAAATTGGCGCCTGTCGTGTCTGTGTTGTAGAGATTGAGGGTAAAGATAAACTTGTCACTTCCTGCAATAATGAGGCAGAAGAGGGTATGATAATATATACAAACAGCCCAAAGGTGCGCAGAAACCGCAAAAAAACTGTGGAAATGATACTTTCACAGCATAACAGTAACTGTGTGACTTGTTCCCGAAATCGAAATTGTTCTCTGCAAACGATAACCAGAGATCTCAATATTCTTGATGTGCCATATGAGAAGGAACTTACCCCGTTGCCTTGGAATAAAAATTTCCCGCTAATAAGGGACAATGACAAATGCATCAAATGTATGCGCTGTATTTCTATCTGTGATAAAGTGCAGGGGGTAAAGATATGGGATGTGGAAGGAACTGGTTCGAGAACGGACGTATATGTTTCAGGAAACAGAAAGATAGAAGAATCAGACTGTGTACTTTGTGGTCAATGCATTACGCATTGTCCTGTTGGAGCGTTAAGGGAGCGTGATGATACAGAGAAGGCATGGTGGGCAATCGAGAACAAGAAAAAGGTGACAGTGGTACAGGTAGCGCCTGCGGTGCGCGCTGCATGGGGGGAGGTATTTGGAATCCCAAGAGAAGAAGCTGTTATGGGAAAAATAGTCGATGCCCTCAAAAAAATTGGATTTGACTATGTATTTGATACTGTATTTTCAGCAGATCTCACGATAATGGAAGAAGGCAATGAATTTGTGGAGCGTTTTCAGAAAGGAGACACCAAACAGATGCCAATGTTTACTTCCTGCTGCCCTGGCTGGGTGCGGTTTGTCAAATCACAGTACCCGCATTTGGTGTCAAGACTTTCCACAGCAAAATCCCCGCAGCAGATGTTTGGCGCAGTGATGAAGAGCTACTTTGCAAAGAAAATAGAAGTGGCGCCGGAGGATATTGTTACCGTGTCTATTATGCCTTGTGTGGCCAAAAAAGGTGAGCGCAATATGGAACTGTTTTATGGTGAGTATGCAGGTCATGATGTCGATATCGTGCTTACGACAAGAGAGCTGACGCGCATGATCCGTATGGCGCATATTGATCCACATACACTTGAAGATATCCCTTGTGATGCACCGATGAAAGATGGCACAGGCGCAGGAGTAATCTTTGGCACGACAGGAGGGGTTATGGAGGCGGCACTTCGGTCTGCATATTATTTGATTACAGGAGAAAATCCTGATGCCGATGCCTTTTTAGCGGTTAGAAGTACCAGGGAGCAGCCAAAATGGAAAGAGGCGGAATTTCATGTAAATGAGATTGTGATAAAAACCGCTGTGGTAAATGGTCTTGCCAACACGAGAGAATTGATAGAGGCTCTTGAGACAGGAGCAGTTCACTATGATTTTGTTGAAGTTATGGCCTGTCCAGGCGGGTGTGTAGGAGGAGGCGGACAGCCAATAAAAGATGGTTTCGAATTGGCTTCATCCAGAAGTGAAAACTTGAGAACACTTGACGAAACTGCTCCAATACGGTTTTCGCATGAGAATCCAGATGTGATCAGACTTTATGATGAATTTATGGAAAAGCCCTTATCACACAAAGCACACATACTGTTACATACCGATCATCAGGCGTGGGAAATGCCCGCTTCAAGGAAATAAAAAAAGCTACGTTTTTTGTTTGAATAGATTCAGCGTTCGCAATTTTCTATAAAGCAAGGAAGTTTGAACCACCCGTTAAATGGGTGGTTCGAATGATCCTGACTATTTTTGATCTTGATTTGAATAATAGATGACACTATCCGGCGGTATGACAATGTTTTCTATAGGAGGGGTAGTTTCCGGATTTGGGACGGCCGCTCCACAGTCTGGGCAATATGAAAAGTTTAGAGCGACTTCTGTTTTGCAACAGGGGCATTGTTTTCCGCCCTTTATTAGAATAATAGCGGTTTTTAAGCGTTCAATTTCTGCATATGCGTTTGACACATCCGTATATTTTTCTTCAAGTTCTGCATTTGGAAAAGATGCTCGTTTTTCATATACTTTTTTTCCAATATCAAGGCAAAGTTCATTAATAATACGTTCTTGTGTGCTGATTTGATTATTCAGGTTTGATAGTTCTGTCATTTCCTTTGCTTTTCTGGCAGCAGTTCTGCTTTTATCTGAAATCGTAGTACCTACTTTGCTGATAAAATCCATAAAAATCCTCCAATTAATAGTATATTGTGTTATAATTTATGCAGTGGTTCAGCCATACAAAATGGAGTGGACAACCGACATTTTATGAATGTGCATGGCAGAACGGTTACTAATTTATGTGCATGAAATAAGTTGCCACTCAATTCATGATATGATTCAGCGTGGTAAAATTGTCATGAGAAACAATAATTTTTAAAAATATTAAAGGAGACAGTAAGCATGTCTGTTAAAATTTTTGCAATGACACACAAACGGTTTGAGGTTCCTGGTGATTCGATGTATATACCAATGCATGTTGGACACAAAAACGCCAAAGAAGATTTTGGCTATAAAGGAGATGACTCAGGAGATAACATTTCTGACTTAAATTGCTATTATGCGGAGCTTTCAGGGGTCTATTGGGTTTGGAAAAATTATTTTGAGGCGGACTATGTAGGAATTTGCCATTACAGGCGTTTTCTTACCAGTGAGGAAGGATATGTTTTTTCAGAGAGTGAATACGAGCAGATTTTAAAAACATATGATATTGTTACGACAAAGCAGCTTGAGCTTCCGGGCTCTTACCGAAATGGATTTGGAGCACATCACAATGTATCAGTACTAGATGAGACAGGACACATTATAAAAGAACAGTATCCACAATATTATGATACGTTTGTCAAACTTGTACATCAAAATAAAACGTATTTTGGAAATATTATGGTGGCTGGAAAAAAGCTGTATGATGCATACTGCGAATGGCTGTTTTCGATTTTTTTTGAATTGCAAAAGCGTATTGATTTGACCTTTGCAGACGATTACCACAAAAGAGTTTTTGGGTTTATATCAGAGTTTTTGCTGTATGTGTGGGTGACAACAAATAAGCTTAGGGCATATGAGTGTCGGGTTGCCATCATAGGGGAAAAGAAGGAAACCAGCGAAGTGACAACACAAATGGCAGCATTTTTCAAAAATAAAGATGCAGCAGGGGCAAAAGCGTATTTTGCAGCAGTTTTAAAACAACGGCCAGATATTCTAATGGAAGCTTCAGATATCAATGGAGAGTGCAAGCTGTGTTTGCAGGCAGTATCAACTGCAAATTTAGAGATTGCAGCATATGGAAGCAGTTTCCTTGATAAAATCAACGAATATGAAGAGATTATAAAATATTTTCGCGGATTAAACAGTATGGCATCAAAAGCGGTAAAAGCAGTGGAGGTAGAAAATACAGAAAGAACCCAAAAAACGGCGTATGTCAAAACAATAGAAGAAAAAAGCATGAATGAAGCAAATCCCAGCTATTTTCCATGGACAACGGAAATTGCAAAGAGAGCGGCAATCAGATTATATGCAACAAATTCAGAGACTGCCGACAAAGCAATGGAACTGTTGACGTGATGATTGGATTTCATAAAAAGTACAAAACCAAATATGCATTGTTATTGTTGGATAAATATTCTATAATAAAATTATCAACAGGCCCAAATTGTACAAAGAGGAACAGAGATAAAACTTTTATGAGAAGAATTTTGCTGCGCAAGACATCATGGATAGCGATAATTACGATATTTGTTGTTGCATATATTATGTGCAATGTGATTTCTATTTGTAGATATAGTAGGATATATGAAGATAGAAAATGTGATGTGGCCATTGTTTTGGGGGCAGCAGCAAGTGATAATGGTGTTTCAGAGGTATACAAGCAAAGATTAAACCATGCAGTTGTATTATATCAGAATGATTCCGTTGATAAAATAATAGTAACAGGAGGTAGGGGAGATGGTAATCGTTTTACAGATGCATCAATAGCAAAGAATTATTTAAAATCAGTGGGAATTCCAACTGATGCAATTTTGGAAGAAGACAAATCCATAATAACACAGGAAAATTTACAATATGCAAAAAGGATAATGGAACAATATAACTATAAGACTGCGCTGATTGTGAGCGATCCGCTGCATATGAAAAGAGCTATGCGCATGGCGAATGATATGGAGATAGAAGCATTTTCGTCTCCAACACAGAGCAGTGCATATAAGACTATAAAAACAAAAATTCCTTTTGCTGCAAGAGAAACGTTCTATTATATTGGGTATCAGTGGTATCAATTATTTGAATAACTATAAAAAACGCTGACCAATATATTGATTGAAATTGGATTTGTTTCAATAAGGAGACAGATATGGATAGAAAAGCAGTAGCGAAAGAAACATTAAGGATTATGGAACAGGGGTATTATGAAATAGAAGGGAAGAAATTTGATGTTTGCCTGGATATGGAGTCATCTATAAAACGTAGTTTTTTGCTCACGCCGGAACAGGGAGAAATGCTGTTAAAAAAGTACAGTGAATTAGAAAATACCACATCAAAGAATTGTAAGTCATATGTAGAAAATATATCTACAGTAGATGCGATACGAAAGCTTGCAGAAGAAGGAAAAGATACGATTGGGGTATTGAATTTTGCAAGTGCCAAGAATCCAGGCGGGGGATTCCTCAATGGGGCAATGGCGCAGGAGGAGAGCCTTGCAGCATCAAGCACATTATACAAAACATTAACGGCACATGAAGAATATTATCGCAACAATCGCCTAGAAACTTCTATGATTTACACAAATCATGCAATTTATTCCCCAGATGTCGTGTTTTTCCGAGATGGACGATTTCGACTTATACAGTCTGCAGTGAAAGCATCTGTGCTGACTCTTCCAGCAGTGAATATGGGACAGGTTCTATTAAAAGGAGAAGATGACACACAGGCAAAACAAGCAATGAGACAGAGAATGAAGCTGGCACTTGTAATCTTTGCAGAACAGGGCGCAAAACATCTGGTGCTAGGAGCATATGGATGTGGAGTATTTCGCAATGATCCAGAGCTGGTGGCAGCCTGGTGGAAGGAACTTCTTGAAGAAGGTATGTATCAATATTTTGAAACGATCGTTTATGCAGTTTTTGATCGGTCAAAAAACGAAGCCTGTATCAGCGCTTTCAAGGAAATTTTAAATTGAGAATAAAAAAGAAACTGCACAATGAAACAAGAAACGAAGTTTTTACAGCTTGAGCGCTTGTGCGCTCAAGCTTTTAAAATGTATCCATTAAAAACGTGGAAAAATCAATAGACAGATCTTCATAAATACCTGCACTTATGGTATCTGTAAATGAAAATACTTTTATAGAAAAGTTATCTGCTTCCATATTATAAACATATATTTTTTTATATTTGGGATCAACAATCCAGTACTCACGTACACCTGCATTGCTGTACAGGTTCAGCTTGGTTATATAGTCATGTCTGGGATTTGTTGGCGATGCAATTTCGATAATCCAGTCTGGCGCACCGCTACAGCCTCTGTCTGTCAGTTTGCTTGGATCACAAATAACACTGATATCTGGTTCAACAATATTTTTCGCATCATCAAATAATTTGACAGCAAATGGCGCTGGATAAACACGACAGGAACCTTTTTTAGCATCAATATAATTGTATATAATAGCATGAAGTCTGCTTAAAATTTCCTGGTGTATTCTGCTGGGAGCAGCCATATCATAAAATTGCCCGTCAATCAGCTCTGCCCGGACGTTTTCACCTAGTTCATAATAATCCTCTTCTGAATAACTTTTTGCTTGCGCATGTGCCAACAATGCCATAGATACCCTCCCTTTCTATTAGTGTTGCATATTGGTTATTTTTTTATTATAACACCAATACTTATCAACAAGCAAACTTTTTCTCGCTTTTCCCTGCCTGATAAACAGGAATTATTCACACTCATGTATCCATTCAATTCCTGGATAAAGTGCGCCTGTTCTAATAAAATATTCAACAGCTTTGACACCTGCTTCAATATCTGTAATTGCTTGAATTTTAGGAATGGGCGACTGACCGCCGCTTTCAAGGTCGGTATATATGCTTTTGTCCGAGAAATCTGCTTTGTCGATTTGATCGGCAGTATCAGCGAAAGCGGGATTGTAAGAACAATAATAATCTTGTCCAGAATCTCCTGAAAATCCAAGTGATATCCATTCACCGTCACAGTTTACTTCAAGCCAATCGTCCTCTCCGTCTGGGTCTAAAAATAAATAAATCTCTATTCCGTCAGGAATTTCTTTTAATATATTAGAGATAAGCACAGGTGTGATTTCATCTTCACTATATGTTCCTCCATATGGGTAATACTCAATATGCTTGATGGCGATTGCATTAGCATCATATGAAGGAATAATTTCTTGTTTAGGAATGATTTTAGGTTTCATATACCCTCTCTCCTTTCGGTTTCACAAATATGGATTTACTGGTTTGTATACCGATTCAAGAATAGCATATCTTTCTGCCGAAAGCAAGCGTATCCAGATTGCTGCCATTGAAAACGGGTATAACGACAGGGATACCAAGGACAGCATAAAACAGCGGCTTGTTACTGTCCTGTTCAAGTTTCGCTTACAACAATACGATGGACAGCAGACCAACTATTTCCTATCTTAAAAAATTATGCCTGTAGAAAGAAAAAATATTGTGTGATAGAATACAAAGGTGCAACTGTTGGTTGCCAAATTGAAAGGCGAAAATGGTGGTTTTGCAACCCGAGTTTTTGCTATTATTTTGTTATCAAACACAAGGAGGCATTGCTTATGAATATAGCAGACAGAATACAGCATCTACGAAAATCCAAAGGAATATCTCAAGAACAACTTGCGGATAAAATAGGTGTTTCCAGACAGGCAGTTTCTAAATGGGAAAGCGAACAAAGTATTCCAGATATAGAAAAGATAATTCTTTTGAGTGATTATTTTGAGACCACAACTGATTTTCTCTTGAAAGGAATTGAGCCTGTACAAGAACTTGAAAAGAAATATCATGCAACGGTGTTTGCTATCGTTGGTACGATTCTAAATGCAATTGGATTGGTTTCTTCTATTGTCATTTGGATTGAGCGGCAAATGGTATTCGCTGTTGGCGTAGGTTTCGTTATTATGTTATTAGGAACAGGAATATTCCTAATAGGACAGTTTCTTGACACAAAAGATAAACGAAAGGCAAAGCGCCTTTTCCTATTACCCAATGTATGGATTTTGTTGTTTATTCCACTGTCTTGCTGTTTTAATATTCTCAGCGGAATTTTGGGGGGAGGATTTTGGGGGCGGATTGCACCAATTCCTATCTTAGAAAATTTAAAAACATTTGGACTCTATTGGATAGTATATATTGGTACATGTATTATCATTGACATTTTTATAGCAAAGAGAAAAGTAAAGGAAAAATAGCAAAATCAGCATTTCAATACAGTAGGAAATGTGGCACATTTGACAGAAAGTATTTTTCAAACACGCTCTGATACATGTTTTTTATAGATAGCAGTGAAATGTAAAAAATAGCACTTGTATTAAAATGGAATTTAGCATAAAATAAGGAATGGATATGCGTGAATATGCACAGAGGGGTCTGTGAAAGGAAATATGCAATCCATATGAAATTGAAAATAAAAAACTTAATCGTGATAGTGATTTGTTCATTGTTTTTGTGTAGCTGCGGGAAAGAAGATGCGTTTGTGATGGAATTATCAAAAGATGATTTGGCAGACGCATCTTTGGAACGCGTTTCTGAAAATACAACGGTTATAAAGGAAACAATGGATAATATGACAGAGATATCAGAGAAGATAGAAGAACCCCAAAGGATATATGTCTATGTATGTGGTGCGGTGGAAGTTCCTGGTGTCTATCAGCTTGAAGAAGGGAGCCGTTTGTTTGAGGCAGTGGAGCTTGCAGGCGGTTTAACGGCTGATGCAGATACAACATGTTTTAATTTGGCAAAACAATTGTCAGACGGAGAGCAGGTTGTCATTTTGACACAGGACGAGACAGAGATGCTTAAAAAGGAAGGAAAACCAATTCCGGGGCAAGAAAAAATAGATACAGGGCAATCTATGGGAAGTTCGTCAAATCTTGTAAATATAAATACAGCAACTGTTTCAGAACTGACTACCGTTTCTGGTATTGGGGAAAGCAGAGCACAAGCCATTATCGCGTATCGAGAGAAGAACGGCAGTTTTCAGAGCATAGACGATATCAAAAAGGTAGATGGGATTAAAGATGGACTTTTTTCTAAAATAAAGGACAAAATTACTGTATAAAAGAGTTTTCCACATAGGAAAATTTTTTATGTTATAGAAGATTACAATAACACATGCAATTTTTATCAGTTAGGGAGAATGAGAATCAATGGGAAAAAAGGTTTTGGTAGTGGATGATGAAAAGCTTATCGTGAAAGGACTCCGCTATAGTTTAGAGCAGGATGACATGGAAGTTACATGTGCATATGACGGTGAGGAAGCATTAGGGTATGCGAAGAATAATAAATATGATATTATTCTTCTGGATATTATGTTACCAAAACTAACTGGACTGGAAGTGTGTCAGCAGATTCGGGAATTTTCAGATGTACCTATTATCATGCTCACGGCAAAGGGCGAAGACATGGATAAAATACTTGGACTTGAATATGGGGCAGATGACTATATTACCAAACCGTTTAATATTCTTGAGGTAAAGGCCAGAATCAAAGTTATCATGCGCAGAATCGGGGGAAAGGCAAAGGAAGATGCCAATGAAAAAGCACAGATAATAGAAGCTGGCGACTTGACGCTTGATTGTGAAGGAAGACGTCTGCACATAAATGATAAAGAAGTAAACCTGACAACCAAAGAGTTTGATGTGTTGGAATTGTTAGTGCTCAATCCAAATAAAGTATACAGCCGTGAAACACTGCTGAAACTTGTGTGGGGGGCAGACTATCCAGGAGATGTACGGACGGTTGATGTGCATATCCGAAGACTGCGGGAAAAAATCGAAACCAATCCAAGTGAGCCAAAGTACGTGCATACCAAATGGGGAGTGGGATACTATTATAAATAACAGTTGATTGGATTGGCGTTTTGGCAGGCAAGAGGTGGAAAAGTGGTAAGGCTTTGGGAAAAATTGAAAAGAGGGAAATTTTATAAGAGCTTTAGAAGCCTTAGAATAAGAGTATTTTGCCTTATTATTCTGACAGGAATCATTCCTTGTATCGTTCTTCATTTTGGTATTTTGGAGAGATATCTGAATAACGCAGTGGCAGTACGTACAAGTGAAGTGCAGACACAGGTAAGGATTATAGCAGATCACCTGATCACATACAACTACCTGCTTGATAGTAGTTCTGATATCGTGAATGCGGAGTTATCGCAGTTGTCAAATCTCTATGACGGACGTGTGCTGATTATTGACAGCAATATGAAAATTATTAAGGATACATATGCTGTCAGTGAGGGGAAAACGATTATTTCAGAGGATATCATCAAATGTTTCAAGGGCGGGGGTGCATCAAACCACTTGCAGGAAACAAGATATATTGAAATTATCGTGCCAATCGAAGAGAAGATAGATGACAAGGCGCGGATTGTCGGAGTTATGCTTACAAGTGTGTCTACAGACAGTATTTTGTCAAGCTATGAGTATATCAAAAACAGGGCACTTTTGCTGGAAATATTGGCTATGGTAGTTATTTTCGGCATCGCTTTTTTTATGAGCCGAAAAATGCTCAAACCATTTGAAAAAATAACAGATGCTATCAATGAAGTTAAAAATGGTTTTACAGATGAGGAAATCAGCGTTACAGATTACAAGGAGACAGAACAAATCGGAGACGCATTTAACCAAATGTTAGGCAGAATGAAAGTTCTTGATGATTCAAGGCAGGAATTTGTATCAAATGTGTCTCACGAGTTGAAAACACCGCTTGCTTCTATGAAAGTGCTGGCAGATTCGCTGATTACTCAAGAAGATGTACCAGCAGAGTTGTACCGCGAGTTTATGACAGATATTGCAGAGGAGATCGATCGTGAAAATAAGATTATCACAGATCTGCTTTCACTTGTAAAGATGACACGGACATCTGCGGATATGAACGTTGAGACAATGGATATCAATTCGATTCTGGAATTGATGTTAAAGCGCTTGGGACCAATCGCGACAAAAGCAAATGTTAAACTGATTTTTGAAAGCCGCAGGCCGGTGAATGCAGAGGTTGATGAGGTAAAACTCACACTTGCATTGTCCAATCTAGTCGAAAATGCAATCAAATATAATATTGAAGGCGGCTGGGTAAAAGTAGTGCTTGACGCAGATCATCAGTATTTCTTTGTTGATGTGTCTGATTCGGGTATTGGAATACCACAAGAAGCAATCGTTCATATTTATGAGCGTTTTTACAGGGTAGACAAGTCACATTCAAAAGAAATCGGGGGTACGGGTTTGGGCCTTGCGATTACTAGAAATGCTGTTCTGATGCATAGAGGCTCAATTACTGTTCAAAGTGAGGAAGGCAAGGGAACAACATTTAAAGTAAAAATTCCATTGACATATATATCCCAATAAGAAAGGGGCAGAAAAATTGCATCAATGCGAATCATGGAAACAAAAAAAGCTATATCTATTGATAGGTCTGATGGCGCTGATAGTTGTTGGATGCAGCAGGGAGCAGGAAGGAACAGCGATAGATATATCATACATCAATAAAGATGAAACAAAACTTGTAAAAGAATCACATTACCTGAAGGGTACAAATACAAAAGAAATGATTGTTGAAGTGCTTACACTGCTTTGCTCTGTACCAGACAATAAAGAATTGAAAGCGCCTCTTACAAGTGGGATTAATATTATTACGTATTCTTATGACGGGGAGCAGGTAATTGTATCTCTGGGGGAGAAATACAAGGAGCTTGCAAGGACCACAGAGGTACTTACAAGAGCGGCTTTGGTGAGAAGTCTGACCAATATACCTGATGTAAATTATGTGATGATTACAATTAATGGTGAGCCGTTAATGGATATGTCAGGAAATGCAGTCGGAATCATGACGGCTGATATGTTTGTGGATAATGCTGGGGCAAAAGTTGAGACAGTGGAGAGCAAAGTAAATTTAAGATTGTACTTCGCTAATGAAGAAGGAGATGGTCTGATTGCGATAAACAGAGAGATGAATCACAATGCAGATATCTCGAATATTCCAATGGAAAAATTGGTCGTGGAACAGCTAATAAGTGGCCCAGCAAATAACGAGTCTTACCCAACGATAAGTTCTGACACAAAATTGTTAAATATTACGGTAAAGGATGGCGTATGCTATCTGGATTTTAACAGTGCATTTGTCACAGCGGTAAACAATGTATCAACAGATGTAACAATTTATTCCATTGTTAATTCACTTGTGGAGTTAAGCAATATTAATAAAGTGCAAATATCCATAGAGGGAAATAAAGATGGAAAATTTAGAGATAAATATGAACTTTCAACAATTTTTGAACGCAATCTGTCTTTGGTGCAATAGAAAATGTTGAATTGTTGATGAAATATTTGGAGGAACAGAATGAGAAGACCACTATGCTGCATTTGTGTGGCGTTTGTGGCAACTGTGTTTTTATATTTGAGTTTGAATCCCTTACCACAAGCGGAATATCCGTGGGAAGATGGCAGTAGGGTTACACTTTTAGGGGAAGTGTATCAGAAAGAATACAAAGAAGAACAACTTATACTGTACTTAAAACATATTAAACTACAAAATGAACCGCAAAACTTAGGTAAAGCAATCTGTTATATAAAAGATTTTGACGCTATGCAAGAACCAAAGATGGGAAGTACTGTAGTTGTAGAGGGAGCGGTATCATTTTTCGATGAGACAAGAAACCCTGGGGAGTTTGATATCAAGAAATATTATCAGATACTGGGTGTTGATTTTAGAATTTATAAGGCGCAGATTTGTGCGCTAAGCAGCAATTATTCCATATATCATGAAACGCTTTGCCAGATAAGATGCCATTTTGAATATATATTTGACATTGTTTTATCACCAAAAGATGCTTCTATCATGAAAGCAATGGTTCTAGGAAATAAGACGGAGCTTGACGCAGCAAGCAAACAGCTTTTTCAAAGAAGTGGGATTGCACATATTTTTGCAATTTCAGGGCTTCATATCACGCTGCTAGGTATGGGATTATTTAAAATACTGCGAAAAACCTGGCTTCCGCAGATGTTTTGTACAGTAATATCAATAGGTGTGATGATTGCATATGGCGATATGGCAGGAATGAGCAGTTCCGCGCATAGAGCGGTTGTAATGTTTGGAATGCAGCTTGCGGCAAGGAATTTTAAACGAACCTATGATATGCTTACAGCGCTGGCTGTTGCAGCAGTACTGATTTTAGTAGAACAGCCACTGTATCTTTATCATTCGGGATTTCTGCTTTCTTTTGGAGCGATATTGGGGCTTGGCTGTATGACAGAGATTTTTCTGCCTGAGCAACTTGATAGGAAAAAGGGGATAACCAATAAAATGGTATCCTCCTTATGTGCAAGTCTTGGGATTTTTTTGATACATTTTCCAATTATGCTGTGTACCTATTATACATTTCCGATTTATTCCTTTATGCTGAATCTTGTGATAATACCAGCAATGACAATTGTCATGCTCTCAGGAATATTGTGCTTAGGGTTTGGAAGTATTCCGTTTGTGCTTGGACTTGGAGTTGCAAAACTTGCAGGGGGGGTTTGTCATTTATTACTTTTAGTATTTGAGCTGCTCTGTACGTTGTCATTAAAACTGCCATTTGCAGACTGGATTGTAGGCAGACCAGCTAATTGGAAAATCTGTTTGTTTGCGGTATCGGTTCTGTACTTATATATGATGCATCATTATGGTAAACACTGCTCGAAGATGGAAAAATGCGCTGGCAGAGGGATGATAATCGGCTTGCCGCATTCTTTAAAAGCTATGATTGTATTGACAGCAGTTGCAATGGTAAGCAGTTGTCAAATTGATGGTACAACATTGGCATTTATAGATGTGGGGCAAGGGGATTGTGTATGGATAGAGAGTGAAAAAGGAGAACATTTTCTGATTGATGGGGGAAGCACTTCAAAAAGCAAGATTGGCGAATATACGATTGTACCCTATTTGAAATATATGGGAATATCCAAAGTTGACGCAGTGTTTTTGACCCATCTTGACAGTGATCATATATCAGGAATTTTGGAGATGCTTGACAGTAGTATAGGAGTTGGTGAAGGGATTGCGATTGGCAGAATATGTATCTCTGACGCAGTTATAGAAGACGAAGTGTATGAAAAACTTGTTTCTATGTGCAGGAGAAAAGAGGTGCCTTTGTATCGGCTCAAAACGGGCGATAGGATTAAGGCATATGGGTTGGAATTTGAAGTGCTGCATCCAGCCGATAAATATGAAGCACTATCAAGAAATGCATACTCTTTGGTTTTGAAGATGACGGTCAGGGATAAGCAAAACCAAAGCGTTACGGCGCTTTTTACAGGAGATGTTGAAGCTGATGGGGAGCAGGCCGCAGCCAGAGTACTTGCTGCAGCAAGTCATTTTGAAGAAATTGATATATACAAAGCAGCCCACCATGGATCGAAGTATTCAAATACGGCAGAACTGATAGCCATGGCAAATCCAAGACTTGCTGTGATATCTTGTGGAGAGGACAACCGATATGGACATCCACATACAGAGGCAATAGAAAACTTTAAAAATGTTGGAAGTGAAATACTGATAACCAAAGACACAGGTGCTATTACAATCAAAATAAAATCTGGAAACTGTAAAGTAGATAAATGGAGGTAGCAATTGAAACGGATTGCACAGGATATTAAAAGCGGTCAATTTAGTAATGTGTATCTTCTCTATGGAGAAGAGGCATATTTGCGAAAACAATATCGCGATAATTTAAAAAAGGCATTGGTAACAGAAGAAGATACGATGAATTGCAATTTATTTTCTGGAAAAGAAATTAATGAAAATGAAGTGATCGATTTGGCAGAAACCATGCCATTTTTTGCAGAGCGCAGAGTGCTTATCATTGAGAACAGTGGGTGGTTTAAGACTGGGAATGATAGAATTGTTGAGCTTGTAAAAACACTATCATCTACCACAGTCCTTCTTTTTGTGGAGGAAGAGGTAGATAAGCGAGGAAAATTATTTAAAGCAGTTTCCGCAAAGGGGTATGCTGCGCTTTGTGTAATGCAGGACGAAGCGACATTAAAGAAGTGGATTATGGGACTGCTCAAAAAAGAAAATAAGCTGATTACATCTGATGCGCTGGACTGTTTGCTTGATAGGACGGGCACCAATATGGAAAATATCAAACGTGAGCTTGAAAAACTTATTTGTTATAAGTACTATGACGAAGGCATTACGGTCGAGGATGTAGAACAACTTTGTGTTATCCAGATACAAAATCAGATATTTGACATGGTAGAAGCGGTCGCGCGCAAAAATCAGAAACAGGCGCTTGATTTATATTATAATCTGCTCGCACTCAAAGAAGCGCCAGTGAAAATATTGGCACTGATTGCGCGTCAGTTCAATATGCTTTTGAAAGTAAAAGAAATGAAACGCAAAGGTTATCAAGATAGCGTGATTGCGGAACAGACGGGTTTAAATGCCTATTTCTTGAAGAAAAAATATATTCCACAGGCGGCGCAGTTTAAACAGACGCAGCTTGAAGCAGCACTCAGGTCTTGTGTAGAGGCAGATGAGAATATTAAGACGGGGCGAATGTCTGATATACTGAGTGTAGAACTGATAATCATATATTTAAGTTCTGAAAAGGGAAGCAATCGGTAATTTTAGGCTCTGATATAGAGAATTGTAGGAAAGGAGTGTTTGCTATGCTGCCACGTGATCCAGTGATTCTTTTAAGTTATATGAATCTGAAACTGAGGGATTTTTACCCAAGTTTGGCCGCTTTTTGCGAAGATACCAATGAGGATATGAAAATAATAACAGACAAACTGGCGGGAATCGGATATTATTATGATGAAGAAAAAAACCAGTTTGTCTGATGTCAATAGATGCTTAGTCAAATAAGATTTCTTCCACGGTTACAAAGGTATATCCTTGTCGCGTCAATTCATCAATCACCATAACGGCTGCTTTAACAGAAGAGTCATAGTAGTCATGCATGAGAATAATACCATTTTCGGAAACATTTTTGATGACAGACTGTGCGACACGGTCTGGATTGGAATTGCACCAGTCAAGAGGATCGATATTCCAAAGCACTGGAAACATATTGAGCTCTGTTTCGAGTGCTTTGTCCCATGAACCATAGGGAGGACGGACATATTGTATTTCTTCGTTTGTGATATCGCGAAGAATATCGTTTGTTTTGATAAGTTCTTTTTTGAATTGATCTCGGTTTGCGGAGGTGAGCTGAATATGGCTATAGGTATGATTGCCAATTAAGTGTCCCTCATCATACATTCTTTTGATTAGATCCGGATGGAGTTCGGCATTTTGACCAGTAACAAAAAAAGTAGCTGTGATATTTCGTTCTTTTAGGGCATCAAGCAGTTCCTCTGTATAGACAGGATGGGGCCCGTCATCAAAAGTTAGAGCAATTTCCTTGACATCTGCTTTCAGCGCGCTACTATCGCTGGGCAAGTCTGAGATGGAGGATGTGACAGTTGGAAGTGTTCGATACAGCGCAAGCTGTCTGGTCAAGGCGAGTACAGATAGGCAGAAACAAATGATATATAATATATTAAAGATATGGTTAAAATGTTTCATATGCAGAACCATCACATGTTATTAAGCTTATGTTTATTATATGCAACTGGTTTTGCGTGTATGAAAATTCAAAGAATGATATATCATAAGGATAAAATCATAACAGGAGAAAAGAAAATGCTGAAAAAAAATGTAGAGTTAGATGGAAAAACAATATTTGTGACAGGGGCTGCGGGATTTATAGGCTCTAATTTGATACTAATGCTTATGAAAAATATACGGAAAGTGCATATCGTTGGCATCGACAATATGAATGATTATTATGATGTGTCACTAAAAGAATTTCGGTTAAACGAAATGAAAGAGCTTGATGCTCTTGTGTCTGGTGATTTTACGTTTATAAAGGGAAGTATTGCTGACAAAGCGCTTATAAACGAACTGTTTGTGAAGTATAAGCCACAGGTTGTTGTGAATCTTGCAGCACAGGCAGGGGTGCGTTATAGTATCGAGAATCCGGATGCATATATTGAGTCGAATCTGATAGGATTCTATAACATTCTTGAAGCATGCCGGCATAGTTATGACAATGGAAATAGCGGTGTGGAACATCTGGTATATGCCAGTTCTTCTTCGGTTTATGGCAGCAACAAAAAAATACCCTATGCTGTTGAAGATAAGGTTGATAATCCAGTTTCTCTCTACGCAGCAACCAAAAAATCAGATGAATTGTTGGCACATGCATACTCCAAGCTATATGGTATTCCAGCTACAGGCCTTCGATTTTTTACAGTATATGGTCCGGCAGGACGCCCAGATATGGCATATTTTGGGTTTACGAACAAACTGGTTAAAAATGAGATGATAGAAATATTTAATTATGGCAACTGCAAGCGAGATTTTACTTATATTGATGATATTGTGACAGGAGTACAGGCTATTTTGCAGTGCGCGCCACTTCCCAATGAGGATGGGGTCAAATACAAGATATATAATATCGGAAACAATCAGCCGGAAAATTTATTGGATTTTGTGGCTATTTTGCAGGAAGAACTAAAAGCAGCGAATGTTTTGCCCGAAGACTATGATTTTGAGTCCCATAAAAAGTTAGTAGGAATGCAGCCAGGAGATGTGGAAATTACCTATGCAGATGTGAGTGAACTTGAGCGTGATTTTGGTTTTAAGCCTGCTACAAGCTTAAGAGAAGGATTAAAGCGATTTGCCCAATGGTACAAAAAATTTTATGGATAAAACAGGATTGGAGATTGAGACTGTAAAATGTTTAGATGGCTCAAAGAAGACAGGCATAAGTTCATGATTTTGACAGCCTTAGCAGTGGTATTTTTTATTCTGATAACAACCATAATGATTGTTCATAAGAATACCCCAGAATATATAGAATTGCCAGATATGGAATGGAAAGGAAGTATGACACAGGAGGCAGATGGAAGCTGGTATGTGGACGAAGAGATGGCCCAGAAGGGAGTCGTTTTGTATGGTCCTTATATGGATATTGAAAAAGGCGATTATACATTGACTGTGGATTATGACTGTGACAAAAACAACTATATTGATGTCAATTCTAATGGATATTCTGATTATGTGTTGTCCGGTGAGGTACCGCTGAACCATCTAAGCAATCAAATATCGTTTAATATTCGAATCAAGGAAAGGTTAGATGACTTTGAAATTCGGGTGAAATATGAAGGGAAAGGATACATCAGAGTAAAAAATATAGCATTGTATAAAAATTTTGCTGGTATTACAAGAACTGTAGTAATTGCAATATCAGGTATCCTTTTTCTTTTAGTGTTTTGTCTCAAAAAAGATATGATATTGGCAAACAAGAAACAAATTCTGTGGGTGTTTGCAGTATCATTGCTTTCCACCGTTCCAATGTTTGCAAGAGGTCTGTGTTACGGACATGATGGAGGATTCCATATCACACGTATAGAGGGAATTGCACAAGGACTTCTTGAAGGCCAGTTTCCAGTTAGGCTGCAATCGTTGTGGATGGAAGGATATGGGTATCCAGTTTCTATTTTTTATGGGGATATATTGCTGTATATCCCTGCGATATTACGTATTTTAGGATTTTCGGTAACAGAATCTTATAAATTTTATTTGTTTTTGATAAATTTAGGAACTATGACAATTGCGCAGGTTTGTTTTGCACATATGGTACAAAATAAAAAAGCAGCAAGTATTGGTGCGGCAGCATATACGCTTGCTACGTATCGGTTTATAAATATGTATGTACGTGTGGCAGTAGGAGAATATACAGCAATGATGTTTTTGCCTATTGTTTTGTGCGCAATTTGGCGCATGTATACCGAGTGGCCCAATCCTTGTGACAATGAAACACAGGCTTCCAAAATAGCGTGTCAAAAGAAGGAGCGGAGAAGAAATTATATCAATGCCTTGCTGTTTGCAATTGGCATGACAGGGGTGATAGAGACACATATTATCAGTGTTTTGATGGTGTGTATTCTGATAGCGGTATTTGCACTTTTTATGTATCGCAAAACATTTACCAAAGTTATGATTTTTACGTATATTAGAGCTGCAATAATGACATTGGGATTGAATCTGTTTTTTATAGTGCCGTTTCTTGATTATTATAAAAATGTTCCTATAAAAGTGACAGCAGACAGTGAAGAAGAGATTGTTAGGGTGATAGAGCATAAAGGGGCGTACATAGGGCAGTATTTTATGTTGTATCAGGAGTCAACAGGTGGAGCTAAGACCAATATTGGTGATAGAATGGGGCTTACGCCAGGAATTGTGCTGATGCTTGCACTTTTTGTGGCAGTGTATCTGTGCATGAAAGGTACAAGCAGACTTTTGCGTGTTCTTACAATGATGTCTGTACTTGCGCTTTTTATGGCATCCAATCGTTTTCCATGGAATGATATTATCAATAATGTGCCGTTTATGGAATGGATAGCTAAAATTCAATTTCCATTTCGATTCCTTTCACTGGCACAAGTACTCTTAGCAATATTGCTGTGTAAGATTTTAACAGAGCTAGAGGACAAAATAAAGAACAATTTTTATCCAATTGCAGCATTGGCAATGATTGTTGTGTCGTTTCAATTATGTACATCTGTGATTCAGGACAGACCATATACGATGGTTTATGATGCTGCACAGGCAGGGACTTTTAACCTTGGAAGCGGAGAATATCTAAGAGAAGGCACCGATAAAAACCATTTGGACGGACAACTTTATACCAATGATGTTTTCATGCTTGAACACTATCAAAAGGATGGCACCTATATGGAATTTCAATGCGAGACGGGAAACAATGGAGATGCATGGGTTGAACTTCCGGTTTTAAATTATCCAGGGTATGTAGCAAGGGATGGAGATGGAAACCAGTTTGTTACAATGGATGGTGACAATAATGCGCTTCGAGTGCTGCTTCCAGAAAATTATAGTGGCTGGGTAATGGTAGACTATGAAAGTCCATGGTATTACAGACTGGCGGAATTAGGCAGTGTGCTGTGTTTCGTCTATCTGGTGTTTCGTACAAAATTAATGCTTGGCGGCAAACACGCTTTAGAAGGAGGCTCTTGATGGCAAAGCTGTATTTTTATTATGGCGCAATGAACAGTTCTAAAACTGCAAATGCTTTGATGACACATTTCAATTATGAAGAAGTTGGGCAAAGGGCACTTTTATGCAAGACAGAGACAGATACAAGGGATGGGAAACGGATAATTCGTTCCCGGATAGGATTAGAGAAGGAATGTATTCTTCTGAATGAATTGCAGCAGATGTCTGATGAAGAAATCAAAAAATACGATTGTGTTATAGTGGACGAAGTACAATTTGCCACGAAAGAGCAAATTGATTTTCTGTCAGACATTGTTGACTTTATGGAAGTTCCGGTAGTATGTTATGGGCTTCGGACAGATTTCCAAAACAATCTTTTTCCTGGAAGTGAAAGGTTAATTGCAATTGCTGATACAATACAGGAAATCAAGACGGTGTGCTGGTGTGGAAGAAAGGCTATCTGCAATGCGCGTTTTAGCAGTACTGGTATTGTACGAGATGGAGAACAGGTAGTACTTGGAGCCAATGACCGTTATGTAGCGCTTTGCAGAAAGCATTATAAATTAGGAGCTCTACGACCCAATTTTGGTGAGGTGACAGTATAGGAAGATACGCAGCCTACTCATGAGAAAATGTTTTTTGGCTCATTACAGAATTGTGATATTCAGGGTTGTTGGTTACTTCTTCGTCAAACCATTCAAGTGGGATAAACGCATTTGCCAATTCAATACTGGGAAATTCAACTTCCGCAATAATAAGCGGGGCAAAGGGCGGATCAAAAACATCAAGTTCAACAAAAAGTTCAGGCATGACAAAAGGGTAGCAGCTATCATCAAAAAGAGGATGCTCAATAGGAATAAGATATCTTTTTTTTGAAATTATGGTTCCGTCAGCTTTTTTGAGCAGGTGTTCATAAGATTCCTTGTCAAGTGTCAGATTGTATTCTTCGCGAGCCATAAGACCGCTTCCTTTGTAGGTCAGAGAATAGTTGTCGTTTGACCTTCGAATGCGGACAGCAGGGGAAACGTTCAAATATGCCTGCTCAATGATTTTGCATGAATAACTATCAAGATTGTCCGGCAGTTTTTTGACAGTGTATTTCTTTTCTATTTCCATGTTTTCCATTTTTTCTCCATTCTGAAGCGTTTTATGATAAGAACACAAGCAAAATTTCAGAGTCTGCTTGGTGATAAAAAGAATTTGTGACGCTTCAGCACAAATTCTTGGTTGAAGTTGTTTAGCCGTTTAGTCCTTTCATGGTACAAGATAGTTGCATGATTATATCAAATATATCGTGCTGACAGTGAGATGTCAAGTTTTTTGCCGTACTGATATGATGTCCGGTATTTGGGAGAGAAGCAGCATATGCAGCGTCTGCAATAAATATCAAGATACAGATAATACATAAAATGGCTCGTATTCCAAGTGTCATATGATGGTAGAGTTTGTTGAAAACAGGCTGAAAGATGCAGATAAGCAGTATTCCGCAAAATCCAAAGGCAATTGTGCTTGTCAGGCAGACATGCCCATCAATATTCCATAGATGTCCGCTGTAATCCCACCAACGCACATTCCATTTTCGCTCAAGCCATTTTCCTGTAAAATATTCTAAAATAGTACAAAGAAAGCAGGAAATGAAAAACACTCGAAATGGATATCTTCGAAACTTGTGAAGGATCAACATAAGAATAACACCGCCAACCCCATAAATAGGAAGGTATGGTCCACGGTAAATGCCTCTGTTGACAAAAGTATGCGCAGTGATGAGGTATAATATGACTTCCCAAAGCCAGCCGGTAAAAGCGGTGGTAAAAAATAATAAAATATAGTAATCAAACGGATGCTGAATTCGAATTTTCATACGATATAGTATGGCGTGCATATGCGGATTCGTTTCATAATAAACATTTCCTTTTTTTGTAATATGTGATATATTTATTTTGAACATTATGGAAATGATAGAAACAAAAAAGGATAGAACAAAAACTTGCATGTTACAAAATCAAAAAACAGAGCATGGGATTGTACTTTGCGAAACTCAAATGGAGGATTTGAAATGGTGGAAGATATCAAGAAGCTTCAAAATGGAAGCGATATACGTGGAATTGCGTGTGAGGGAGTTGCAGGAGAGCATGTGAATCTCACAGAAGATGCCGGAAACCTGATAGGAGGGGCATTTGCAAGATGGCTTGCTGAAAAAACAGGCAAAAATATAGAAGAACTCAAAATTGGGATTGGCCATGACTCAAGAATTACTGCGGACAGCCTTTTTGCGGCAGCAGCAAAGGGGATTGCTGCAACAGGTGCAAAAGTATATGCATGTGGACTTGTATCGACCCCCTCCATGTTTATGACAACCGTATTTGATACATTTGCGTTTGATGGTGCTGTTATGATTACTGCCAGCCATCTGCCTTTTAACAGAAATGGTTATAAGTTTTTTGACAAAAATGGCGGTTTAGAGCATGATGATATTGCAAAAGTGCTGACGACTGCATCTAAACTGCAAACAGCAGATGCAGATTTGTCCACAGTAGAAAAAGTTGATTCTCTTTCCGTATATAGTGAATTTTTGCAGGATAAGATAAAAAAGAGCATTTGTGCAGAACATTATGAAAAGCCTCTTGAAGGGCTGCATATTGTAGTTGATGCAGGAAATGGCGCAGGTGGATTTTTTGTCGAAAAAGTGCTTGCTCCTCTTGGGGCGGATACAACAGGCAGCCAATTTTTGGAACCTGATGGATATTTTCCAAATCATATTCCAAATCCTGAGAATAAAGATGCGATGGAGTCGATTAGACAGGCAGTATTGAATCATCAAGCAGATTTGGGGATTATATTTGATACAGATGTGGACAGAATGTCAGCAGTGCTTCCAAGCGGAGAGGAAGTGAACAGAGATGCAATCATTGCCATGATGACAGCAATTATTGCCCAGGATTATCCAGGCGGTACGATTGTGACAGACTCCGTTACAAGTGACAGACTGACACGGTTTATAGAAAGTATCGGGATGAAGCATCACCGATATATGAGAGGATACAAGAATGTTATCAATGAGTCTATTCGATTGAATCAGCAAGGTATTGTATCGCCACTTGCTATTGAAACTTCTGGGCATGGTGCACTGAGCGAGAATTATTTTTTGGATGATGGGGCCTATATGGCAGTGAAGCTGTTGATAGCGCTTGCCAAGGCAGCAAAACAGGGCAGGCAGCTTGCTTCTTATATTGAAAAGCTTGAACGTGGATTTGAGGAACGGGAGTGCCGATTTAAGATTCTTGATGAGAATTTTAAGGCATATGGAAAAACGGTATTGAATACGTTTGAGGAGAGGGCAGCCCAAAAAGGCTATCCGATCGCGCCAAATTCTTATGAAGGAGTAAGAATATCATTTAATACAGAAGAAGTGAAGGGATGGCTTTTGCTTCGTATGTCTTTGCATGACCCACAGATGCCGCTTAATTTGGAGGGGGTCAGAGAAGGTGATTGTGATAAATTATTTGCAGTTGTAATGGAACTTCTTGATGGATTTGATAAATTAGCAATGGAGAAAAAATAAATGAGAATAGGAACAGGATATGATGTGCATCGCCTGGTGGAAGGGCGTGCGCTTGTGATTGGGGGAGTAACGATTCCCTACGAGTTAGGACTATTAGGGCATTCAGACGCAGATGTGCTGCTGCATGCAGTTGCAGATGCTCTTTTAGGGGCGGCGGCACTTGGCGATATCGGAAAGCATTTTCCAGATACAGATCCTGCTTACAAAGGTATCTCAAGTTTGATTTTGCTGGAACAGGTGGGAAAGTTACTGGAAGAAAATATGTTCTTTGTAGAAAATATTGATGCAACAATTATTGCACAGGCACCAAAGATGCGTCCGCATATCGAACAAATGCGTGAAAATATTGCAAGGGCGCTTGGCATCACAATAGATCAAGTCAATGTAAAAGCGACAACAGAAGAAGGGCTTGGTTTTACTGGTGAAGGAAAAGGGATTGCTTCACAGGCGGTTTGTATATTAACAAGTCCAAGGGAAATGGCGACAATGGAAATTGATAAGCAGTCTGTTGAAAAGCGTTCTTGTGATGGGTGCCCAGGGTGTAGTGCTAGAAAAGAGGAAGCGTCGAAATCTTAATGAATAACGATTTGAATCAAAAATGAAGTAATAAGATAACTGTGTGAGGGGGGAAGCGGTTAAAATGGAACAGATAACAGAAGCGGAATTGGCAGAACAGAAACGCAAAGAAATGATAGAAGAAGAGTTTGGATTGAAGGTGTTAGATAACAAATCTGCTCTAAATACAAGAAATCTTTGGAAGAAAGCAGTTCCTAATAGTTCAGAGGGGTTTCTTGACTATTATTATGAAAGCCGGATAAAGGAAAATCTTGTTTTTGCGCTGGAAGATGGCGAAGTTTATTCCATGCTGCATTTAGTGCCCTATTTTGCGGCGATACGCAGAAATCCGCCGCTTCCAGGCGCAAGACGGCTCCCCTGTATGGCTGATGTAGTACGAATTGATGCCAATTTGATTAGCATAGCTGCTACGCAAAAGGAATATCGTAAGAAAGGTTCCATGAAAAAGCTTATTTGCGGGGCTTTGGAATATCAAAGACGAAAAAATGTACCACTTTGTATTGCAAACACAGATAATCAGGAATTTTTTGAACAGTTTGGGTTTCATTATATATACGATCAGCCGCAATATGAACTTAATTTAGAAATGATAACAATAGAAATGCTAAAGAGAGCGGCAGATGGTGAGAGCGTACCATTAAACCAGCAAAATGTGATATTGACTGCAGTGGACAATGACAGACTGCTTTCTCTGGCGCATTTTGTCAATGCAAATCTTTGCAGGTACTATGGATTATTTGTTATCAGGAGCGCTGTGTACTACGAGCGTTTATTAGATGAGTTAAAAAGTGATGGCGGGAATTTGTATCAAATTGTAGAAAATGGAACAATACAAGGTTATTTTGCATATGCACAAAATGAGGACTGCAAAATTAGGGAAGCAGTATTTGAAAAAGAATCTGATATGGAACGGTATTTTCAGAAATCAAAAACAAATAAACCTGCGGCAATGGCAAGAATTGTAAATCTTCCGGAGATGCTAAAACATATATCCAGCAATGGAAAAGTGACAATAGCGATTCAAATGCAGGATCCTGTTATCGCAGAAAATAATGGGCTTTTTATATGGTATCTTGATGAAAAAGGAAGCCGTATGGAACGTGTGGACGAGTCAAAAGGCGGAGAGGAACCTTCTATGAGGCCGGAAGTTTCGACAACTATTGGCGCGTTTACTGCTTTTCTTTTTGAATACGAAAAGTTAAAACAAAATTTAAAGTTTGATAGTATATACCTATCAGGTCCAGCATGGATCAATGAGAAGTATTAGAAAAAATAAAGGAGGAATACATATGTCATTTGTAACAACACCACATATTAATGCACAAAAGGATGCTTTTGGAAAGACGGTACTTATGCCTGGAGATCCGCTTCGTTCGAAGTTTATTGCTGAAAACTTTCTTGAGAATGCACAGCTTGTAAACAATATCAGAGGAATACAGGGATACACAGGAACCTATCAGGGAACAAAGATTAGTGTTATGGCAAGCGGTATGGGTATGCCAACGATAGGAATTTATACATATGAATTGTTCCACTTTTTTGATGTGGATAATATTATGAGAATTGGTTCAACTGGTGCAATGCAGGAAAATGTAAAAGTACGTGATATCGTATTTGGCATGGGAGCTTGTACCAATTCGAATTATGCAAGTCAATATGGACTGGGCGGCACTTTTGCGCCGATTGCGAGCTATTCCCTTCTAAAACAAGCCGTTGCACAGGCTGATAAGGTTGGTGCAAACTATCATGTTGGAAATATACTTTCATCAGATATATTTTATAATGATAATCCAAAAGCAAATGAAGGTTGGCAGAAGATGGGTGTTCTCTGTGTAGAGATGGAGGCAGCAGCATTGTATATGAATGCAGCAAGATGCAAAAAGAATGCGCTTGCAATCCTTACAGTATCAGACAGTCTGGTGACAGGAGAGGAAACCACAGCAGAAGAGCGGCAGAATTCATTTACACAAATGATGGAGATTGCACTTAATACGGCTGTTGCGTATGAAAAAGACTGCTAGAAAAGGGATTGTACAGGTTGGTTGATGCCAGAATGATTGACACGGTGAAATACGAACGAATATGATATAGTAAAGTCTCATTGGAGGCGTGTGTAAGAATGGGGTTTATAAAAAATATAAAAAATGAAATTAAAGTCATCAGGGAGAGAGACCCTGCGATTCACTCTAATATGGAAGTTTTCTTATATCCAAGCTTCAAGGTAATGCTTCATTATAGAGTGGCGCATAAACTGTATAAAAATGGGCATTACTTTTGGGCAAGACTGATATCACAGCGGGCAGTCAGAAAAACTGGCATAGAAATTCATCCAGGTGCAGAAATTGGAGAAAATTTTTTTATTGACCACGGAAATGGTGTCATAATAGGAGAAACGGCGGTCGTCGGAAACAATGTGACGTTGTATCAGGGAGTGACACTTGGCGGTACTGGCAAAGAACATGGCAAGCGACACCCAACAATTGGGGATAATGTTATGATTAGCGCAGGTGCGAAAATTATTGGTTCTTTCAAAGTTGGAGAGAATTCCAAGATCGGGGCAGGAAGCGTGGTGATAGAGGAAGTTCCGCCCAACTGCACGGTTGTAGGGGTTCCGGGTAGAATTGTAAAACGCAATAATCAGAAACTTGTGCGAGAAGAGTTGAACCAGACCGATCTTCCAGACCCTGTAAATGAGGATATCAAAAGTTTGCAATACGCAAACAGTGAGATGACAAACCGGATTTTAGAATTAGAGCGACAGGTAAAACAGCTAAAAAAGGAGCTGTAATCAGATACATTTGGAGGTTTTGATAGAAAATGGAAAATAAATTGTCCTTTTACAACACACTGACAAAAAAAGTGGAGCAGTTTATCCCCAATATTGATGGAAAGGCTGCAATGTATACATGCGGACCTACGGTATACCACTATGCGCATATTGGAAACTTGAGATGTTATATTATGGAGGATTTACTGGAAAAGACATTGCGTTATATTGGCTATGATGTAAAGCGTGTCATGAATATTACAGATGTAGGGCATCTTTCGAGTGATGCGGATACAGGTGAGGATAAAATGCTGAAAGGGGCAAAAAGGGAGCACAAGACAGTTTTGGAAATTGCCCGCTTTTATACAGACGCATTTTTTGAGGACTGCAGAAAATTGAATATCAAAACCCCAGATGTGGTAGAGCCTGCAACAAATTGTATCACAGAATTTATTCATATGATAGAAGTTTTGATAGAAAAAGGATATGCATATAAAAGCGGCGGCAATATTTATTTTGATACGTCAAGACTTCAGGAGTACTATGTATTTTCAAGCCAGAGTGAAAAGGAACTTTTAGTCGGCGTGCGTGATGATGTTGATGTCGATGAGAACAAGAAAAATAAAAGTGACTTTGTGCTATGGTTTACCAAATCAAAATTTGCAGATCAGGAACTGAAATGGGAAAGCCCTTGGGGAATTGGATATCCGGGCTGGCATATTGAATGCTCTTGCATCAGTATGAAACACCTAGGTGAATATATGGACATTCATTGCGGCGGCGTAGATAATATTTTCCCACATCATACAAATGAGATTGCACAGAGTGAATCTTATATTGGTCATAAGTGGTGCAACTATTGGTTTCATGTGCATCATCTCAATGACATAACAGGAAAGATGAGTAAGTCAAAAGGTGATTTTCTGACAGTGTCATTGTTAGAATCCAAGGGATACAATCCTGTGGTGTACAGATTTTTCTGTTTGCAGTCACATTATCGGAAGCCGTTGGAATTTTCTTATGAAGTTCTTGATAATATGAGTGCTGCGTATGACAAGCTTATCAAGAAAATTGGGATGCTTGACAAAACGGGCGCCATAGATTCTGACAAATTTGCATTGTATAAGGAAAAATTTGCGTCTGCACTGTGCGATGATCTTAATTCTTCGATGGCAATTACGGTGTTGTATGATATGCTTAAGGATGATATCTCAGATAGCACGAAATATGCACTGGCAGAGAGCTTTGATGAGGTGCTTTCTCTTGACTTGACAACAGCATACGCGGCAAAAGAGGCAGAAAATGCTATAGATTCAGAGCTCGAAAGCTATGTTCTTGCAAGAATTGAGGAGAGAACCGCGGCAAAAAAAGCAAAGGATTTTGCAAAGGCAGATGCAATCCGCAATGAATTATTAGAGAAGGGTATCGTATTGGAGGATACACGAGAAGGTGTTAAATGGAAGAAGGCTTAAATGAATGCAGTATGCTTTCGCAGATTCATAAAGAATTTGGCAGCGGGGGAGTAGATATCAGAACATATTCCCCCCTCACGCTGGCCTATATTGGTGATGCGGTATTTGAAATTATTATCAGAACATTGATTGTAGAAAAGGGACAGCGTGCTGCTAATACGCTGCATAGGCATACAACAAAAATAGTATGTGCTCAGACACAGGCTAAAATGATAGAGGCGGTATATGAGAGCCTCACAGAAGAGGAACAGGAAGTCTATAGAAGAGGGAAAAATACAAAAACAAATTCTTCGGCGAAAAATGCTAGTCTTTCTGATTATCACAAAGCGACCGGCTTTGAGGCATTGTGTGGTTATCTTTTTCTAAAAGACAACATGGAAAGAATTACACAGATTATTGGGCAGTCTTTGGAAGAAGCACAGATAATCGTGTGAAAATACTTCTAAGGTAGCAAAAGGCACTGTCTATATTGAGGCGACAGAGGGGATTTATATGAAAAACGAAACATTTACCGGAACGGTTTCCAAGGAGTATCCAGATACAACAGGAAACGAATTTACAATAGAAGGCAGAAATGCTGTTATAGAAGCTTACCGTGCAGGAAAACCTGTTGACAAGCTTTTGATCCAAGATGGCCTCCAAGATGGCCCGATTCAGACGATCAAGAGAGAAGCAAAAAAACACAATACAATCACAAAATTTGTGACAAAGGAAAGACTGGATCAGTTGAGTGTGACAGGCAGGCATCAGGGCGTAATTGCGTATATTGCGGCATATGAATATGCACAGGTTGATGATATCCTTGCATCTGCACACAAAAAAGGAGAACCGCCATTTCTTTTTTTGCTCGATAATATTGAAGATCCGCATAATTTGGGGGCTATTATAAGGACTGCAAATCTTGTGGGAGCCCACGGCGTCATTATCCCCAAAAACCGTGCAGCAGGGCTGACTGCAACTGTGGCAAAGGCTTCTGCAGGTGCGCTCAATTATACTCCCGTAGCCAGAGTTACCAATATTGGCAGAACGATTGAGGAGTTAAAGAAAGAGGGTATCTGGTTTGTATGTGCGGATATGAATGGAACTTCCATGTATCAGCTTGATTTGAAGGGTCCAATAGGGCTTGTGATTGGAAATGAGGGAGAAGGGGTAGGCAGGCTTGTCAAGGAAAAATGTGATTTTGCAGCATCAATACCAATGAAGGGTGAAATTGATTCGCTAAATGCTTCTGTTGCTGCTGGGGTACTGGCTTATGAGATTGTTAGACAGAGAATGAATGGTATTTCGTGAATACAATTTATGGTTCTATAATATTTTTGGACATGCATTCGGATACAAATTGATAAGAGCAGGGGGTATCGGGCGATAGATGTCAGATATATATTTTAGTTTAACAGATGAGCAGCTGATAGACAGGCTAAAAGACGGTGAGACACAGATAACAGATTATATTATTGATAAATACAAAAATTTAGTGCGGAAAAAAGCAAAGTCTATGTATATTCTTGGCGCCGACAATGATGATCTGATACAGGAAGGCATGATAGGGCTTTTTAAGGCAGTGAGAGATTTTGACGCAGGAAGAGATGCCAGCTTTTATACATTTGCAGACTTGTGTGTATCACGTCAAATGTATAATGCAGTACAGGCATCGCGCAGAGAAAAACATGCACCGCTAAATACATATATTTCGCTTTATGCAGATATGGCAGAAACGGAAGGCGAAAGCAGCGGCATGGAACTTGTGAATGTACTTGCATCAGAGGTGGAAACAAATCCAGAGCAGCTTCTGATAGACAAAGAGAATGTGGCAGATATAGAAGCTATCATAGATAAGGAACTGAGCAGCTTTGAAAAGCAGGTACTTGATTTGTATATAACAGGTATGAGCTATTCACAAATAGCAAAGGTACTTTCAAGAGATGAAAAGTCTACAGACAATGCACTTCAGAGATTGAAATCAAAACTTAGAAAAGCAGTTAGGATATAATTTTTAATCGTAGAAGGGAGATTATAGAATGAAAAAAAGAACAATAAAAACAGCTCTGAAAAAAATTGCGGCAACGGTACTTGCCGCCGCTACCGTTGCAGTCATGGCGGGAAATAGCATATCGCCAGCAGCAGTGGCAAAAGCAGATGAAGTTCTTCCGGGATATGTCAGGAGTGTATATACAAATGAGTGGGTGCCTGTGGAACAGACAATAATCAGACCAATCGCGGTGATGATGCCCACTGATAAGGTAGCACAGCCCTCCTATGGTATTAGCAATGCAGATATATTGTATGAAATGATGGAGGAGGGTGAAATTTCACGGCAGTTGGCAGTAATGAACAACTGGACTGGACTTGCCAAAATTGGAAATGTCAGAAGTTGCAGGGCTTATTATATTCCCCAGGCAACAGAGTGGGATCCGATTTTGATTCACTTTGGTGGTGTTGTCTATATGAAAGACAGAATTACGGCAGCAGATATCAACAATATATCTGGCACCAACCAGTATGGTGTAGGCGGAGGTGCGCCAGGTTCCGAAGCATTTTTTAGAACATCTGACAAAAAAGCGCCTCACAATGCATATACAAGTGCACCAGGTATTATAAATGCTTGTGCCCAGCTTGGTTATTCCCTCAATATAAGAGAAGGATTTTATAATCCGAAACATTTCACATTTGCAGATGGAGTCAATACTCTAGAACAATATGGTGTAGGGGCAGTAGCAGCAAATGCAATAGATTTGTCACAGATCTTTCCATATACCAAAAGTTCATTTGTCTATAACCCAACAGATGGTATGTATTATAAATCCATCCATGGAAAGCCACAAACAGATGGATTAAATGGACAACAGCTTAAGTTTGCCAATGTGATTGTTCAAAATACAAAGTGGTGCAGATTAGATGCAAAAGGATATTTGTATTTTCAAAATATTGACAATACAGAGGACGGATATTATTTTACCAAGGGAAAGTGTATTCATGTGACCTGGCAGAAAACAGGGGAATATACGCCTACTGTATATTATGATGACTTTGGAAATGAAATTCAGCTTAACGAAGGAAAAACATATATCGCTGTAGCACAGAAAGAAAGGCCAGTCATATTTAAGTAAGCTGTGTCAGTTTTTGCAGCGATAAAAACAAAAGTCGCGAAGATGCAAGAGAGGGATTTTCAGGAGAGAAAATTCCTCTCAGAAGAGGGCATCGGAGAGACTGTTGCTTAAGAGCCGTCGCGCAGCGACTTTAAAATAGGAGAAATTATATGATATATGAACGTGTGAAAGTGGAGATTGGAAATGCTGTGCAGGCAACGCTTTTCTTGTATCTCCACGAAAGTTATCCAGAAACTTATGGGGATCGCAAACGTCCATTGGTTTTAATTTGTCCAGGTGGCGGATATGAACATGTATCAGTCAGGGAAGGAGAACCAATAGCATTTCAGTTTCTAACTGCAGGGTGTCATGCGGCGGTTCTTTGGTATGATATTTCAAGGCAGGGAGCAGAACATCCGCAAGCGCTGATGGAGCTTGCATGGTCAGTAGCATATATCAGGGAACATGCAGAAGAATATGCTGTTGACCGAGCCAAAATTATTGTGGCAGGTTTTTCAGCAGGTGGGCATCTGGCTGCAAGTCTTGGCTGCTTTTGGGACAGAGACTGGCTTGAAAAGGAGATGGGCAAAAAAAGGGAATGGTATCAACCAAATGGAATGATACTTGCCTATCCTGTAATAACAGCAGGAGAATTTGCACATAAAGGCAGTTTTGTCAATTTAATGGGTAGCAAGGCAGATCCTTTGCTTGAGAAGGAACTAAGCCTCGAAAATCAGGTAACAGAAAGCGTTCCCCCTGTATTTATGTGGCACACATTTGAAGATGGGTCTGTGCCACTTGAAAATTCTTTGATGTTTGCATCAGCGCTCAGAAAGGCAGGCATCAAATTTGAATACCATGTATTTCCGCATGGGGTACACGGGAGTGCGCTTGCCACAAAGGAAACGGCAATGGCTGCGGGGAAGGAAATTGAACCACAATGTGAACAGTGGATGCAGCTTTGCAAAAACTGGCTCAAATATAATTTTTAGCTGAACGGGGTACTAGTACAGTGCTGTGAGGGATATGGATTTTGCCTTTTGTGCCGGCATAGTGGTTCTACCAGTGTTTTTCTGGTGATATATCCTAAAATTCTTACAATGAAAATGCCGACAAGCGCTCCGCAGCTATCAATAATAACATCGCGGACAGAGGCACCGCGTCCCTGTACGAAGAGCTGATGAAATTCATCGAGTGCTGCAAAACCGCTGCATAAAATACCAGCAGTTATCACGAGCCATATACCGCGTATGCCATAAACATACAATGGTACAGAGACGGATACTGCAAGCAGAAAATATTCTGTAAAGTGAGCAAGTTTCCGAATATAGTAGTGTATTTTCCGAATACAGCGGTTTGTCTGCTGCTCGGTAAGCTCTAAGTCAAGCATTCTGTCAGCAGTGGATACAATTTTTTTGGTAACTTTATAGCTTTGCATGGAACTGGCAGTCCCATCTTGAGCAGAAAAGGAAAAAATAATATACATGATGATTAAGGCCGGCACAAATGACAGCAGTTTGATGAAAAAACGCAAAATTCGCATAGGAAACACTCCTTTATTTTAAAATATGTTTCCTATTATAATATCCAAGATGGAAGAGAACAAGTATTATTACGATAAATTTTGCATGGCTGAACTGTTGCTGCAATTCACACATACGCCAGATTTCACATACATTTACAACGATTTGGGTGTGAATTGCAACAACTGATGCACACAAAATGCGAAAAAGCACGCATTTTGGCGCTTGCTCCGACACCATGCAGCAAGTGCATGGCGCGGTTGTGAACAGTAACGGACTGTTACTATATGCAACCAAATTTTTACAATAACTGCTGTACATTTTGATGTTTTATGATAGAATAAAAGTAGCCGTATGCAGAGAGAACTAGAATGGAGGACGAATATGCAGGAGAGCATGAAGCTTTCGAGAGATGAAATTATCATTTGCTATCAGGAAGATGTAGCGAGGCTGATGAAATATTTGTCATGGCTTCAAAATGTCAGTGGGACTGCTACATCAAGTATTTTTAGTGGTGAAGGAATTGATAAGAGTTCCTTGACAGTGCCAGTATATGATTCGACACTGCTCAATTTTGTAAAAGAAGTCAAAAAGACAGATTTTTTAAATAGAAATTACGTATATACCTTTTCGAGATATCGTATGAAGACAGAAAAAGATGAACTTCGTGTGATTGAGGCATGTTCTTTGCAGGATATCACTGTTTTGGGGGATATCTTGTCAAAATATGTGATAAAAGGCGATGTGAAAGGTGCAATGTGGGCAGAAGGTGTTCAAAATGGCGTATACCTTGCAGTCCTTCTAAAGATGAAAGAATTAATGGAAATCAGAAAACCATTAGAGTATTAGGCATCAGAAGGAATGGGTGAATATATTTCAAAAATTTTGGGAAGGTTAGTAAAAGTATCATTCCACTTGCCATAATATGATAGTAGTGATTTGATAATCAGGCATGGTTTTACAATGGACCATGCTTTTTATGCACACGAACGCGAAGAGGAATTATGCAGCAAAAGCTGTCCGCGTCCGGCGCGCGAGTAGGAAGAAGACGAAACTTCCCTACTCGATTAAAGAAATAAGGAGGTTATATTATAATGGAAAAAGTAGTGATTAACAACAGAAAGGTAGCAATTATTGGGTGCGGTTTCGTGGGGTCTACGATTGCATTCTGCCTGATGCAGAGTGGCTTGTTCTCTGAGATGGTATTGATAGATGCAGACCACGACAGAGCAGAGGGAGAAGCTCTTGATATTGCGCATGGTATCCCATTTGTAGGGCATGTTGATATTTATGCAGGGGGTTATGATGATATCACAGATGCTGCAATTGTGATTGTAACAGCAGGAGCAAACCAGAAACCAGACGAGACAAGATTGGATCTTGTGCACAAGAATGTAGAAATATTTAAAAGTATTATACCTCAGATTGCAAGCAGAAATTATGAGGGCATTTTATTAATTGTTTCCAATCCTGTCGATATCCTCACATATACAGCATGTAAACTGGGCAACATGCCTGAAAACAGAGTCATTGGTTCTGGAACCGTTCTTGACAGCGCCAGATTAAAATATAAGCTGGGAGAACATTTGGATGTAGACAGCAAAAGTGTTCATGCATTTATTATTGGTGAACATGGAGACAGTGAGATTGCAGCATGGAGCAGCGCAAATGTTTCCGGTGTGCCATTAAATGATTTTTGTGAGATGCGCGGACATTTCCAGCATGAAGAATCTATGGAGAGAATTGCAGAAGAAGTAAAGAATAGTGCTTACGAAATCATTTCCAAAAAACGGGCAACTTATTATGGTATTGCAATGTCGGTGAGACGTATCTGTGAAGCAATTGTAAGAAATGACCGTGCTATTCTCCCAATATCAAGAATGATTCATGGGGAATATGGAATAGAAGGCATGGCATTGAGTATGCCGGCGGTTGTAGGCAGTTGCGGTGTAGAGACAAGAGTGCCTATTTCTTTGAGCCAAGAGGAGCAGATAAAGCTAAAACAGTCAGCCGATACGCTCGCAGAAGTAATAAAGGGATTGAACCTTTAAAGGGCTGTAAATATGTGACGAAGCTGAAAGGTTACAGGCAATTTCTGGATTTGATAAAAATCAGTTGATTTTAATGGCTGCTTTCATTATAGTATATTGTATGTTTGGTTAAAACCTATATTGGCATAGGGCGCGTTAAATATTTAATGCGCCCTATGCTAAACGAATTCAGGTTAATAAGTAGAGTTTACATAGGAAAGCGAGAAATTCATATGACAGAAAAAGTAGCAAAGGCAACGAAAAGAAGGGCCTTATATTTTAGTATTTTAGGAGGAATGATTCTGTGTTTTGCGCTCATTTATCTTTTGATTGGGCTGCAGTATAAGAATCGTTTTTTCCCAAATGTAATGATAAATGAGATAGATGTATCAGGAATGACAGCAGAGCAGGTACAGGAGGGTTTGAATCATTTGTCGAAAGACTATGCACTATATATCCAGACACGGGATGACAAGGAAGAAATTCTTTATGGAAAAGACTTTGGGCTGACATTTCAATTTGAAGATGCGGATATGATAGCGCAGCTCATTGCGAATCAGAAGTTTTGGAAATGGGGAATTAATTTATTTCCGCATACAAGATATGAGATTTCTGTAATGGCAGATTATGATAAGAAAAAGCTAGAAAGTCTGATAAAAGGTCTCTCCTGTATGGATAGCAAAAAAATGGTGCAGCCAGAGGATGCATATTTAACATATGATACAGATAATGGGATACATATTGTTCCGGAAATAAAAGGCAGCTTGATAAAAGTAAAAGCATTTCGGGAACAGGTTGTAGAGGCTGTTGAAAATGTTGTTTCACATATTTCTTTGGAGGATTTAGAGCTGTATGAAGAACCAAAGATTTACCAAGATAACCAGTCTTTGAACGAACGATATAATTTGTGGAAGCAGCATTTAGATACTCAAATTGTATATCATTTTGATGAAAATACCGAGATTTTAGATGCAACGATTTTTTATGAATGGATGTCAGAAGATGAGAAAGGCGGGATTGTTTTTGACAAGGAACGGATTCAGGAATTTGTCAAAGGTCTTGCCAAGAAATATAATACAGGGTATTCCTCTAAAGAGTTTGAAACTTCTTATGGGGAGACAGTGACAATCAAAGGAGGTCCCTATGGATGGCTGATTAATCAGCCAGAAGAGGTAGACGCTCTTGAGGCAGCACTTTTGGCTTGTGAGAGCCAGGACAGAGAACCTGTCTATTTCCAGACTGCTGCAAGTCATAGTAAGCCTGATTATGGAGATACATATGTGGAAATTAATCTTTCTGCACAGCATTTATTTTTATACAAAGATGGAGAACTGATAGTGGAGTCTGATTTTGTGTCAGGTAATGAATCAAGGGGGTGGGCAACACCAGCAGGCGCTTTTCCATTGACTTATAAAGAACGAAATACAACACTCAAAGGTGCTAATTATGCAACGCCTGTATCTTATTGGATGCCATTTAATGGAAATATTGGAATGCATGACAGTTCTTGGAGAAAGAGTTACGGCAAAAATATTTATAAGAAAAATGGTTCGCATGGGTGCATTAACCTTCCGCCTGATGTAGCACAGATTATCTACGAGAATATAGAAAAAGGAATGCCAGTTCTGTGTTATCAGCTTGGCGGAACAGAGTGGGTATCATCAGAACCGGAAACGGAAGATACGCAAATACCAGAGGAGGCAGAGCCTGCAATAGATATGGAACAGCCGGGAATCGGTGTAGAACAGCCAGGAATGGATATACAGGCACCAGGAATCGGTGTGGAACAGCCGGGAATCGGTGTAGAACAGCCAGGAATGGATATACAGGCACCAGGAATCGGTATAGAACAGCCAGGAATGGATATACAGGCACCAGGAATCGGTGTAGAACAGCCAGGAATGGATATACTGCCGCCCGCAGTTGGAATAGATCCACCAGTAGTTGTCGATCCGGCAGCAGAGGGACAGCCGCCGATACAAGATGCTTCTGTAATTCCAATAGAGTAGGGGACAGTTTGTCCCTGCTCTTGGCAAAATGAAACAAACAATTAATCTTCCATATAGAGATATTTTAGAAATTCTATGGCAGTATCAACATTATCAGAATTGATAATAAATCCTAAAACAGGTTCTTTATTGATATAATAGTACTGTTCGTTAAGTTTCGGAGAATCTGTGACAAAGATACCCACAGGTATCACAGTATCGCTATCCTCCACCTTTGCATAGTACAGCTTGTCTTTGTACTGTTTCAGAAGATCTTCGGGAAGAATGGTCGAGACATCATGGAAACAGCTGCCTTTGGAAAAGTAATCAATGGTATCAGTGTCTCCTACAATAACATCAAGTTCTTTTGCCATGATAACAGCCATGGTTTTTTCTAGGCCAGCATAGATATCCATGTCTGCGTTTTCAGTAGTATAGTTCAGGCTCGTATCAATATATGCATTGTATTCTTTGGTATCAATTCCCATATGTTCTACAAATCCGTCTATAAGCGCTGTACTAGAAGAATCGCCGGTGTCATTAAAGAAGAATGCAGCAAACGCGGTATCAGAAGGGGAAGTGAGCATGGTATATAAAATAGACCCTATCAGAATGACGCAGGCTAGAATGCCGATTGTCATTTTGAGATAATATTCTTTGAAATAGTCAAGTTTTTCTCGAAAAGGAGCATCTTTAAGCTTGGCATTTTGTTCGCGTATTTCATCATGCAAAGAATGGTTGTTATCGCGATTTTTGTTGTAAATCTCCATGGTAGTACCTCCGTAATGATAAACTATATACTCTCGGAGTCCTTTGGTGCCTGATATTGCGGCAAGGTTCCGAGAGTACATTAAATTAAGATATATGATATATGCAAAATTAGTAAGATGTCAACTCACATACTATAAATTTTTTCTAAATATTGAATAATGAGTTGATTTGTTTTAAAATAATGTTTTAATATATAAAAAGGGGTTTCATGTGCAGCTATGGTATATGTTTCCACATAATAATAGACGATAAGGAAGGAATTACATTATGAACGAAAGCTATAAGGAATTACTAATTAAAAAAGACAGGGGAGCAAAAGAGACGCTTGCTAGGATAGCGTGTATGGTTCCTACCGTTTTGCTAGGGCTTTTAACACTGAGAACAGGATTTGTGTATTTCTTTATTGGAGTGCTTTTATTTGGAGTCCTTGACTATTTTGTATTTCAATGGACAGATATTGAGTATGAGTATCTCTACCTTGATAAGGAAATCACAGTTGATAAGATTATGGCAAAGACAAGAAGAAAGAGAGTTGCACAGATTGATGTGAATAAAATAGAGATTATTGCACCTGAAAAATCCCATCAGCTTGATTCTTATAGAAACCGTCAGGTAAAAGCAAAAGATCTCAGTGCAGGGCATGATTTGCCAGAACAAAAACTTTATTGGATTTTTTATGAGGGAAGCCAGAAATATGTAATGAATTTGACAGAGGATTTTGTCAAGACCGTTAAGGGAATTATACCAAGAAAGGTATTTACGGATTAATACAAGTTAGGTAACAGTTCAGCGGATCGTATGCCGAAAGGCGGGGCGCGGCGAGTAGTGGAGTAGGTTGCTCCCCTGCTCGATTAGATTAAGTTTGGGCAGTATGACAGTTGACAAGTAGTTCTTGCTTTAGTATAATTTTAAAAATATTTTATAAAAAATTTACAGGAGGAAGAGAAATGGGTCATATAATCGGCGAAGGAATTACGTTTGATGATGTATTGTTAGTACCAAGTTATTCACAGGTAATTCCAAATCAAGTTGACTTAACAACATGGTTGACAAAAAAAATCAAGCTTCACATTCCTATGATGAGTGCGGGAATGGACACAGTTACAGAACACAGAATGGCAATTGCTATGGCAAGGCAGGGCGGTATTGGTATCATTCACAAAAATATGTCGATTGAAGAGCAGGCAGAAGAAGTGGACAAGGTAAAGCGTTCTGAAAACGGTGTTATCACCGATCCTTTTTCACTGACTCCAAATCATACGCTTGGTGATGCAGATGCACTGATGGCAAAGTTTAGAATTTCAGGTGTGCCGATTACTGAAGGCAGAAAACTTGTAGGCATTATCACAAACCGCGATTTAAAGTTTGAGACAGATTACTCGAAAAAAATAAAAGAGTCCATGACATCAGAAGGGTTGATTACAGCAAAGGAAGGAATTACGCTGGACGAAGCAAAAAAAATACTTGCAGATGCAAGAAAAGAAAAGCTTCCAATCGTTGATGAAAAATATAATTTAAAAGGTCTTATTACAATTAAGGATATTGAAAAGACAATCAAATATCCGCTTGCCGCAAAGGATACCCAGGGAAGACTTTTGTGTGGCGCAGGAGTAGGCATTACAGCGAATGTGCTTGACCGTGTGGGAGCATTAATTGATGCAAAAGTAGATGTGGTTGTTCTGGATAGTGCACATGGACATTCTGAGAATGTACTCAATTGTCTGAGAATGATTAAAGAAAAATATCCTGATTTGCAGGTGATTGCAGGAAATGTTGCCACGGGCGATGGCACAAGGGCGCTGATTGATGCCGGAGCTGATGCTGTCAAGGTAGGAATAGGTCCTGGATCGATTTGTACAACGCGTGTTGTTGCGGGGATTGGTGTTCCTCAGATTACAGCAATTATGGATTCTTATTCTGTGGCTAAAGAATATGGGGTTCCAATTATTGCAGATGGCGGCATCAAATATTCAGGAGATATGACAAAAGCAATTGCAGCGGGCGGAAATGTTTGTATGATGGGCAGCATTTTTGCAGGATGTGAGGAAAGCCCAGGAACATTTGAGCTGTTTCAGGGAAGAAAATATAAGGTATATAGAGGTATGGGTTCTATTTCAGCAATGGAAAATGGAAGCAAAGACCGCTATTTCCAGTCTGACGCCAAGAAACTTGTGCCAGAGGGAGTTGAGGGACGAGTTCCTTATAAAGGAAATGTTGAAGATACCGTATTCCAGCTTATGGGCGGTTTGCGTTCTGGTATGGGATATTGCGGAACTGCAACGATTGAAGAGCTGAAGAATAATGGAAGATTTGTTAAGATTTCCGCTGCTGCTCTAAGAGAGAGCCATCCGCATGATATTCATATTACAAAAGAGGCACCAAACTACAGTGTTGAAGAATGATATGAACGCTGTCACCATGTAGTGACAGCGTTTACTTTTGAGGCACAGGAATCGCTTGGTGCCAAATAAAATTTATAGATACAGAAGGGGCAGGTATGCTTTATAATACATACCATCTTTATGATGAAGGGATGGAAATTATGATTCCATCTAATCTGGAACTGACAGACACATTTGGCTCATCACAGTATAGCTGGCTTTCCAAAGACAGAAAGACAGTGGTTAATGTTACTAGGGGTGGTGCGGATCTGACAGTTGAGGAGATTGATTTAAGGTTAAATGAATATTATAAAGGATTTTGTAGAGGAATCAAACAATTTGAAAGTCAGCAGATTGCAAAGCGTATGATAAATGGGCGGTCTTTTGGTGAGATACAGTATTTATCCTGTGTTACAGGATACTGCTTTTATAATATTTTTCTGCTTGGGGTTTATGAAGGCAGAGAGGTTATTGTTACTATCCAATGCTTGAAACAGGAATGGGAAGCAAATGCACGTATTTTTGGATTGATAATAGATTCACTGAGATGGTTGAAAAAACGGGAAAATCAAGTTTGAAAGGAGTATTTTTGCAAAAATGAAGGATACAATAGAAATCAGGTGGCATGGGCGCGGCGGTCAGGGAGCAAAAACGGCAGCGCTTTTGCTGGCGGATGTAGCATTTAAGACAGGAAAGTATGTACAGGGATTTCCGGAGTATGGACCTGAGAGAATGGGCGCACCGATTACTGCTTATAATCGAATTAGCAGCAGTCCGATTACAGTTCATTCCAATATTTATGAACCAGATTATGTAGTAGTAGTAGATGAGAGTTTATTAGAAAGCATTGATGTGACGAAAGGATTGAAACCAGAAGGCGCCGTGATTATTAATACTGCACGCAGCAAAGAGGAAATTGCAGTACACCTTCATGGATATTCAGGGGCAGTGTATACGATTGATGCCAAGGAGATATCAATGAAGGCACTCGGAAAAAATTATCCCAATTCACCAATGCTTGCAGTAACCGTGGCAGCAACAAACGTGATGGAAAAAGATGCATTTCTTTCAGAGATGAGGGCTTCTTTTGAACATAAATTTGCAAAAAAACCAGAGGTAATTGATGGTAATATGCTGGCGCTTGAGCTTGCATTTGACGTTTGATAAGGATTTTTTGCTGCTTGATGGCGATTGAAAGACGGCAGCAGATGTAAAATAGGGGGATTTTTATGGCGAATGAAAAGATACAGGACAGAATTAATGAGCAAAGCCCATGGCAGGATATTACGGAGGGAAATAAGCTGTTTGAGGCGGCAACTTCAAAGGATTTTTGTACAGGAGAGTGGAGAACAGCTACTCCTGTGTGGGAACAGGAAAAATGTAAACAGTGTCTTTTGTGTACACCAGTTTGTCCAGATTCATCAATTCCAGTAACAGCGGGGAAGAGAGAAGAATTTGACTATGATCACTGCAAGGGCTGCGGCATCTGTGCAAAAATATGTCCGTTTGGTGCGATACATATGAAGGAGGGCAAATAAAATGGCAATCAGAGAACGTCTATCAGGAAATGAAGCAGTGGCATATGCTATCAAGCAGATCAATCCAGATGTTATGCCGGCTTTTCCGATAACACCATCAACTGAGATACCGCAATATGTAGCAAACTATATTGCAAATGGTGAAATTGATACAGAATTTATACATGTAGAGAGTGAGCACAGCGCAATGAGTGCTACGATTGGTGCATCGGCTGCCGGCGCAAGAGCGATAACAGCAACATCCTCATGCGGTATGGCGCTGATGTGGGAGGAACTGTATGTAGCAGCATCGAACAGACTTCCTATTGTACTGGCATTGGTTAACAGAGCGCTTTCGGGGCCAATTAATATCAATGCGGATCATTCAGACAGTATGGGAGCGAGAGATACAGGATGGATTCAAATTTATGCAGAATCCAATCAGGAAGTGTATGATAATTTTATACAGGCATTTCCGATTGCAGAGGATAAGAGGGTGCATCTTCCCGTGATGGTTTGTCAAGACGGATTTATCACAAGCCATGGTGTAGAAAATATTCTTTTGGAAGAGGATGATAAGGTAAAACATTTTGTGGGAGCGTATGAACCGGAACATTATCTTCTTAATCCGAATGAAAAAATGGCAGTAGGCCCCTATGCCGTTTCCAATTATTATATGGAAACAAAGCGTGCGCAGCGTGAGGCAATGATTCAGGCAAAGCAGGTTATATTGGAGGTTGCAGCAAAGTTTGAGGAATTGACAGGACGCAAATACAGTTTTTTTGAAGCATATCAAATGGAAGACGCAGAATATGCCGTTGTGATTATCGGATCGGCTGCAGGTACTTGCAAGGCGGCGATTGATGAAATTCGAAATACGACTGGCAAAAAAGTAGGATTGATTAAGATTAGAGTATTTCGTCCATTTCCTGAGGAAGAGATTGCTGCTGCGCTTTCGAAAGTAAAGGCTGTGGCAATTATGGACAGAAGCGAGATGTTTGCGGCTACAAGCGGACCGCTTGGAGCTGAGGTGCGCGCGGCAATGTACCAGGCGCGTTGTAATGCGGAAACAGTGAACTATTTTTATGGTCTTGGAGGCCGTGATATTACTGTTTCAGATTTTAAGACCGTTTATGAAAATCTGGAAAAGATTGCAGATACAAAAACAGTTACAGGAATGTACGACTACATAGGTTTGCGCCGGAGACGGTCAGTGGAGGAAAGCTCCTCTAAAGAACACGGAGGATTAGAGGCATGAAACAGACAACATATAATTTTAAAGAAGTAATGAGCAAACCAGAACGCCTTGCGCCAGGGCATAGAATGTGTGCAGGGTGCGGCGGCACAATTACAGTTCGGACGGTGCTTAGAGCATTGGAAGAGGGAGATAAGGCAGTCATTGGAAATGCAACAGGTTGTCTGGAGGTTTCTTCTTATATGTATCCATACACCGCTTATGAAGACAGTTATATTCACAATGCATTTGAAAACGCAGGAGCAACGCTTTCTGGTGTGGAGACTGCATATCATGTATTGAAAAAGAAGGGAAAAATTAACGACACGTTTAAATTTATAACGTTCGGCGGTGATGGCGGAACCTATGATATTGGTTTTCAGTCTTTATCAGGCGCCATGGAACGCGGTCATGATATGGTTTATGTGTGCTATGATAATGGCGCTTATATGAATACTGGTACACAGCGATCTTCAGCAACACCGCAGTATGCGGATACAACGACAACACCTGCTGGAACAGTGTCTGCCGGAAAGGTGCAGATAAGAAAAGATTTGGCAGCAATCATGGCAGAACATCATATACCTTATGTAGGGCAGAGTACATTTACATCAAATTTTAAAGATTTATATACCAAAGCGCAAAAAGCTATTTACACGCCAGGTGCGGCATTTTTGAATGTAATGTCTCCATGTCCACGAGGATGGGGATATGAGCCAAGTGAGATGATGAATCTTTGTAAAATGGCAGTTGAAACATGTTATTGGCCTTTATTTGAAGTCATTGACGGCAGATGGATACTAAATTATGAACCAAAGAACAAAATGCCGATTGAAGAATTTCTAAAACCGCAGAAACGATTCAAACATTTGTTTAAAAAAGAAAATGAAGCATTGATTGGAAAATTTCAGGAAGAGATTGACAAAAGGTGGGAAGAACTAAAAAATAAATGTAATTAACTATTTTGTCAAAGATCATTTTTCATAAAAAACAGAGTACAACTATACGAAGTTCTCGTACAGGTGTACTCTGTTTTTTGTAAAAGTCTTCAAATTAACACGCAGCTATGAATATTGCTGTTGGGCACTTTGACGTGCTGCTTCTATTTCGGCTTTCTTTTTTTCTTCATCTTCAGCAGCTTCGCGAAGTAACCGTTCATATATTTCATTTGCTTCCTTTAAAATCTCATCCTGATCAGAAGGAATTGTGATGTCATCATTTGTAATATAGGTTTTCTTCCTGCCGTCGTATTCTGAGGGATTGCCTCCCGATATTAGGAAGTCAATGTTGTTTTGCTTATTGTATGTGTTCATAATAACATCAAGCGCGGCCTGTCCCTCTGCATCGAGCTGCGTTTGTCCATACAGACCAGAATAAGAACCAGTAGTAGCATTATATGCAGATTCATCCAGTGCAAGGAGACTTGTGTCCGATGATTCTTCCGCTTCAAGTGCCATTTGTTCTGCCTCTTCTGCTTCGAGACGAAGCGCTTCCTCCTCCTCGGCCTTTGAAGGCCATATTCTGATCACATCAGGATTATAGTTTACTAACCACCATTTTATGACATGTGGATAGTATTTTTTGAGAAAATAAGCTGTGGCTGGATCCATAATTGTTACACCATCTTTCGCACCAATTTTATAACTTTCATACCTAATCTATTTTACCACACATTATATTAAATCGGTAGAATAAAAGTAAAAATTTATAATAAAACTATAAACTAAATTGACAAATGAAAGAAAAGTGTTATAGTAAGTATAGAACAAATAAAACACAGAATAAAAAAGGAGGATGACTATGAATATTCAAAAGTTTACACAGAAGTCAATTGAGGCTGTAAATGGCTGTGAAAAGCTTGCTGTTGAATATGGCAATCAGGAACTTGAACAGGAGCATCTTCTCTATGCCCTCCTGACGATTGATGACAGCCTGATATTGAAACTGATAGAGAAAATGGAAATAAATAAGGATTATTTTGTTGACAGAGTGAAAAAAGCACTAGAAAATAGAGTCAAAGTGCAGGGCGGGCAGCCTTATGTAGGACAGTATCTCAACAAAGTGTTAATCAGTGCAGAAGATGAAGCAAAACGTATGGGAGATGAATATGTATCTGTTGAACATTTGTTTCTTGCAATGATTCAAAATCCAAATAAAGAAATTAAGGAAATATTTAGAGAATATGGTATTACAAGAGAACGCTTTTTAAAGGCGCTATCGGAGGTCAGAGGCAATCAGAGAGTAACTAGCGACAATCCTGAAGCAACTTATGATACACTGGAAAAATATGGACAGGATCTTGTGGAAAAAGCGAGAAAACAAAAGCTTGACCCAGTAATCGGCAGAGACAATGAAATCAGGAATATTATTCGGATACTTTCCAGAAAGACAAAGAATAACCCTGTACTGATTGGGGAACCTGGCGTGGGCAAGACAGCAGTAGTTGAAGGGCTGGCACAACGGATTGTACGTGGCGATGTTCCGCAAGGCTTGAAGGACAAAAAAATATTTTCTCTGGATATGGGTGCATTGGTAGCAGGCGCCAAATACAGAGGAGAGTTTGAAGAGCGGTTAAAAGCTGTTCTTGAAGACGTCAAAAACAGTGATGGACAAATTATTCTGTTTATTGATGAACTGCACACAATTGTAGGCGCAGGCAAGACCGACGGCGCTATGGATGCCGGAAATATGCTAAAACCAATGCTTGCAAGAGGTGAGCTGCATTGCATTGGTGCGACAACGCTTGACGAATACCGGCAGTATATTGAGAAAGACCCTGCTCTTGAGAGACGGTTCCAGCCTGTTATGGTAGATGAACCGACAGTGGAAGATACCATCAGTATTCTGAGAGGATTGAAGGAGCGTTATGAAGTATTTCATGGGGTCAAGATCATGGACAATGCTCTTGTAAGCGCCGCAGTGCTTTCAAACCGTTATATTACAGACCGTTTTTTGCCGGATAAGGCGATAGATCTTGTTGATGAAGCCTGTGCGATGATAAAAACAGAGCTTGATTCTATGCCTGCAGAGCTTGATGAACTGCAAAGAAAGATTATGCAGATGGAGATTGAAGTGGCGGCGCTCAAAAAAGAAGAGGATCGTTTGAGTGCGGAACGCCTTGAAGCGCTTCAGGCAGAACTGGCAGAACAAAAATCCAACTTTAACAATCGAAAAGCACAATGGGATAATGAAAAGGCGTGTGTGGAACGGCTTTCAAAGTTGAGAGAAGATATTGAGGAGCTGAACAATCAGATACAGATTGCACAGCGTGAGGGGAACCTTGAAAAAGCGGCAGAACTAAGTTATGGCAAGCTTCCAGAACTGAAAAAACAGTTAGAGCAGGAGGAAGAGAAGACGAATGCCAGAGAATTGTCTTTAGTGCATGAAAATGTATCAGATGATGAAATCGCTAAAATTATTTCACGCTGGACGGGAATTCCGGTAACAAAACTCAATGAAAGTGAACGGAACAAGACACTTCATCTTGACACGGAGCTTCATAAACGTGTGATAGGGCAGGATGAGGGAGTCACAAAAGTAACAGAAGCGATTATTCGTTCCAAGGCAGGGATTAAAGATCCAGATAAGCCAATTGGTTCCTTCTTGTTTTTGGGACCAACAGGTGTTGGCAAGACAGAGCTTGCGAAAGCGCTTGCTGCGTCTCTCTTTGATGATGAGTCCAATATGGTGCGCATCGATATGAGTGAATATATGGAGAAACATTCTGTGTCGCGTCTGATTGGAGCGCCTCCGGGATATGTTGGCTATGACGAAGGAGGGCAGCTTACAGAAGCAGTGCGCAGAAAGCCTTACAGCGTAGTATTGTTTGATGAGGTTGAGAAAGCACATCCAGATGTATTCAATATCTTGCTGCAGGTATTAGATGATGGGCGTATCACAGATTCCCAGGGACGTACAGTCGATTTCAAGAACACCATACTCATTATGACTTCCAATATTGGCGCCCAGTACTTGTTAGATGGGATTGACGGCAATGGGGAGATAGAGGCGGCTGCACAGGATATGGTAATGGGAGAGCTTAGAGCACATTTCAGACCAGAGTTTTTGAACAGACTCGACGAGACGATTTTGTTCAAACCGCTTACAAAAGATAATATTGGAGGAATTATAAATCTGATTCTGGCAGACATTAACAAACGTCTGGCAGATAAAGAGCTTGCAATAGAGATTTCTGAGAGGGCACAGCATTTTATTGTAGAGAATGGTTACGATCCAGTATATGGTGCAAGACCACTCAAACGATATATCCAAAAGCATGTGGAGACGCTAGCGGCAAAGCTGATACTGGCCGATCAGGTGAAAGTGGGCGATACGATACGCATTGATCTTGACAGTACTGAAACGAAGCTGGAAGCGTTTACGCGTTCCTAAAAGGTCAGAATTGTTTCATATTCTATGTTTCAAGCACAAAACAGGACCAAAATTGAGCGATTGTAAATCAAAGATTGAGCGCGCTGGCGCTCAATTTTTGATATAATAGAAAATTGCGAATGCTGA